>CAXTPX010000065.1:0-9313 GCA_964246005.1 uncultured Burkholderiaceae bacterium
GTTCACGAGATCATAAACAACGCCGCGACGTTTTCACACAGCCTCGGTCGGAAGCGGGCATGACACAAATGAACGCCGACTGCCACAACCGCTGCTCGCTGTCTTCGCTATTGATCTACGCTGTTGACGTCGTCTGCTGCAGAAAGTCGCGCGCCCATCGCCTTCATCAGGCTTGCCAGACGCCATAACCCGCTTCGCGTAGAGCAATCCCGAGCTCCACTTCCATGTCGCAGGCGGCTCGGTAGGGCATCGGGTTGTACATCTCGTAGAGCGCTGGCACCAGCCGCCGCCCGTAGACCTGCACGAAGCGGTTGGCCTGGATACCGGCCTTGTGCTTGTCGAAGCGGACGTCCGGATCGAGGCCGGTCATGCCGACGTAGACGAACGGCATGCCCAGCCGATAGTCCGGGTTTCCCTTCCGGAACCGGACTTCGTTCCAGACCCGGTCGTCGAGTTCGACGACGTAGACATGATGGTGGTGGCGCAACATGCGTTCCCGGCTCGGAGGCCCCGCTCGTGGAATGGGCTCGGCACTCATTTTCGTGCCGCCAGGCAGCCGTTCGGCGAGCTCGGGTTTCCAGTTGAATGCGCGGGAGTGGCGTCGTCCCTTCAGTTCACCAGTACTGCCGACTCGAGAGTCGAGTACCTCCCGCGGGTTTCGAGCCCGCTCCGGCACGGCGCAGCAGCCGCCCAGCGGAAGTCGATCGATGCCTAAGCCCGGTCATCCGATGCAATCCTGGCCGAGCCGAGCTGCTCCCGCAGTCGCTCGATCGCTCTCGCCGCGCCGCGCACCCGGAAGAAGGCGCCGTCGGCATCCGCGCGCTCGGACAACACTTCGCAGTGGGCGAAGATCTCGCCACGCAACCGTTGCGCGGTCCATGGCACGAAGAGTTCTCCCTCGACGAGATCCCGCTGGAAATGCGAAACGATGAGGCCGTGCAGCCGAGCGACATCCTCGGGACGCAGTGCACTCATGACGAGGGCGTCGGGATACTTGCCGCGCAGCGCCGCTGCGTGATCAGCCTGGGCTTCGACGTCGCCCACGTGGTCGATCTTGTTGAAGATCTTCATGCGCGGAACATGATCGGCATGGATATCCCGCAGCACGTCTTCGGTCACTTCGAGTTGCCTCTCGAACCCGGGATCGCTCGCATCGATCACATGCACCAGCAACGATGCGTCGAGCGCCTCTTCGAGCGTCGACTTGAATGATTCGACCAGGCCGTGCGGCAGGTTCTTGATGAAATCCACGGTATCCGTGACCAGCACGCGCGGCACGCTTTCCGGTTCGAGGACGCGAACCGTGGTGTCGAGCGTCGCGAAAAGCTTGTTGGCGACCAGAACGTCGCTGCCGGTCAAGGCGCGCATCAACGTCGACTTGCCGGCGTTGGTGTAGCCGACCAGCGCCAGCGTGGAAGGGCTCTCGCTCCCCTGCCGTCGCGCGCGTTGCGTCTCGCGCTCGACGTGCATGGCCGCGATCTCCTGCTGCAGGGCGGCGATCCGATCGCGGACCTTGCGTCGATCGAGTTCGGTGTGCGACTCCCCCGCGCCGCGGCCACCGACCCCGCTACGCTGCCGTCCCTGCGGACCTGCCAGTTTCGCCGCTTCGCGCAGACGCGGCGCCATGTAACCGAGCTGCGCCATTTCGACCTGTGCCACCGCGACCCGGGTTCGCGCATTGCGCCTGAATATTTCGAGGATCAGCATCGTGCGATCCATCACCTCGCAGCCGATCGCCTTTTCGAGATTTCTGGCCTGCGAGGGCGAAATTTCATGATCGACGAACAGGACTTCGATGGCAGGCGCTTCGATCTCGCCGGCGGGCTCGACGACCTCGTCGGCGACGACCTGCCTCTCTGTCGGCTCCTCCGCATTCTGGTCGGGCTGCAGCTCGCCATCGACGAAGGCACGAATTTCCTGGCGTTTACCGATGCCGAGATAGCCTGTGGTATCGAACGCATTGCGGTTCTGGGCAAAGGTTCGAACGACCTTGTAGCCGAGCGTCTTCGCGAGTTCGCGCAACTCCGTCAACGAGGCTTCGAACTCGAGATCGGTCACGTTGGGCAGATGGACCGAGGCGACCGCTGCCAGTTTGGGTGCTTCGATGATGTCGATCGGCATACCAGTGTCCTGTCGTGAAGCTACATGCCCTCAGGACGATTCGCTAACGGGTTGAGCGCAAGGCGCACGAGTCGCTGGATAGCCCAGCGAGCGGCTCGTGCAACGCCGGGATCGTCGCGTTTCGAGTCGCCCCGCTGGCGTTCGACCAGGCGGCACCCTCCGCGACCGCACGATTATCACCGGCTGTTCGAATCCGAACGGCATGGAGCTCCGAGACGCACGCCGCTTCTTCGGGCGCTGTCTGCCGGTCGAGGTCGGTTCAATTATTTTTTACCCCGTTGCCGCGAGCACGCGTTCTGCGGACCCCCGGCCGCAACCACGACAAGCCGTCGTTAACTTCGGTCCTGAAGCCGACCAGGTACCGTCCCGCTCAATCCCACCTCACCCTTCCGAAACACCAAATCCCAAACCCCATGCCCCAGTCGCTTTCCCCGCGTCTCGAACTTCGTGACGGGCCGCGTCAGTAGCGGGTCCTCCGCCGTCGCATACCCATCACCCAAATTCCGCAGCGACGCCTCTCCTGACAGCACCGCCAGCATCTGCACCGCGTATTCCTCCCAGTCCGTCGCGCAATGCAGGAACCCGCCATCGGCGAGCCGGCCCGCCAGCGTCGCGACGAATGCCGGCTGGATCAACCGCCGCTTGTTGTGGCGCGCCTTGTGCCACGGGTCGGGGAACCAGATCAGCGCGCCGGCCAGCGACGTCGGCGCGACCATCCGTTCGATGACCTCGACCGCGTCGTGCTCGACGATCCGCAAGTTGGTCAGGCCGCGCTCGCCGATCATCTTCAGCAACGCACCGACGCCCGGCGAATGGACCTCGATCCCGAGGAAGTCGACATCGGGCCGCGCCGCGGCCACCTCCGCCGTCGCGGCGCCCATCCCGAAGCCGATCTCGACGACCACCGGCGCGGTCCGGCCGAACACCGACGAATAGTCGACCGGCGTCGACGCGAACGGCAGCACGTAGCGTTCGCCGAGCGTGTCTCGCGCGCGTTGCTGCGCCGGCGACGTGCGGCCGGCCCGCGTCACGAAACTGCGGATGCGGCGATGGTGTTCGACCGACGCGGCGGTCTCTTCCGATGGGACGTCGTCGCCGCTTTCCGCGGCGACGATGCCCGGCATCACCTTCAAGCCGACGATCCGATCACGCCCGTGGTCGGCGACGACGGCGACGCCGAGTACAGCTTCTTCGGCATGCGGCCGGCGCGATACGCCATGCGGCCGGCCTCGACCCCGCGCTTCATCGCCGCGGCCATCAGCACCGGGTCGCGCGCAGCGGCGACCGCGGTGTTCATCAGCACGCCGGCACAACCCATCTCCATCGCGATGGCCGCGTCAGACGCGGTGCCGACGCCCGCGTCGACCACGACCGGCACCGTCGCCTGGTCGAGGATCAACTGCAGGTTCCACGGGTTGAGAATGCCCATCCCCGAACCGATCAGCGACGCGAGCGGCATCACCGCGACGCAGCCGATCTCTTCGAGCAGCCGCGCCTGGATCGGATCGTCGCTGCAATAGACCATCACCTCGTAGCCTTCGTGCACCAGCGTCTCGGCGGCCTTCAGCGTCTCGGGCATGTTCGGATACAGCGTGTGCGGATCGCCCAGCACCTCGAGCTTGACGAGCGTGTGATCGACATCGTCGGTCGACAGCAGCTCGCGTGCGAGACGCAGCGTGCGCACCGCGTCGTCGGCCGTGTAACAGCCGGCCGTGTTCGGAAGAATCGTGTAGCGCGACGGCGGCAGCACGTCGAGCAGGCTCGGTGCGCCGGCGTCCTGTCCGATGTTGGTCCGCCGGATCGCGACCGTGACGATCTGCGCGCCGCTCGCGTCGACCGCGTCGCGCGTCTGGTCGAAGTCGCGGTACTTGCCGGTGCCGAGCAGGAGACGCGACCCGAAGCGATGGCGACCGATCGTCAGGAAGTCGTCGGCGAACGCAAGACCGGCGGCCGAGGTAGCACCCTCGCGTTCATGGACCGCGTGCATCGATTGCTTCATCTCAACCTCCTCCGACCGCGACGACGATCTCGAGCCGATCCGCGTCGTGAAGCGACGTGCTCGCATGCCGGCTGCGCGGCACGATCGCACCATTGACTTCGACCGCGACACGCTTGCCGGTCAACCCGCGATCGGCCAGCAACGCGGCGACCGACAGCGACGGATCGACGGCCTCCGCTTCACCGTTGACCACGATCCGGATCATCGCGTCAACGCAGCAGCACCTGCCGGATCACCAGACCGATCGGCGACAGCATCGGCTGGATCATCGACGTGACGAACGCCGGCAGCCGCAGCGGCTTCAGCAACATGCGGATCGCCTGCGCTGCCGGGTAGTGCGCGCGGACCGCGCGCGCGATGCCGCTCTGCATGCCGGTGAAGCGCTTGCCGTCGCGCTGCTCGTTCGGATAACGAAGACGGAACGCATACCAGAGCCCGATCTCGACATCGCTGTGACGTGACTCGACCAATCGATTCTTCAACGACTGCAGCACCCGGAAGCGGCTGTTCTTCTCGTGCGCGTTGTAGCGGTCGAAGAACTGCAGGAAGTGCTTGTAGTGCCGCACCTCGTCGCTGCGGATGTGCTCGGTCAGCCGCACCAGCACCGGCTCGTCGGCGAGTTCGCGAATCGCGAGGTACGACGTCGACGTGCCCATCTCGACGACGCAACGCGCCGCCATCTCGAGCCCGCGGCTCGATTCGTAGCCTTCGGTCCCGCACAGCTTCGAGTACTCGACGTAGAAATCGCGATACGCGGTCTCCCAGTCGAACTCCGGCCAGACCTTCTGCACGTACGCGCGCAACGCACGTCCGTGCTGGACCTCCTCGACCTCCCAGTGATGCGCGAGCCACTGCGCGATGTCCGGCTCGTCGTGGAAGAACGCGGCGAGGTTGCCCGCGTAGGTGTCGGATGCGAACTCGATGAACGACGCGGCCGCGAGCAGGAACATCATGTCCTCGCGACCACGGATGCGCGACAGGTCGATGTCGTCGAGCGGGATGTCCTCGAGGCGCCACGGCATCGCTTTCGCGACGCTCGGCACGACCGGGATCGTTCTGGTTGTCGAACTCATGGGCAGCTTGGGTGGGCGCGTGGCACGGCGGTGTGCCGGGCCGGGCCTCGGCATGTCGGATTGGCATTGTGACCGATCCGCCCGCGGTCGGTTCTTCGAGGGAGGGAGACGGTCATCCGACCCGTCATAAAATAATGCCCGCCGTCCCCGACCATCCGTACCTGCACTCGATGCCTTTTCGATCCTCGACCTCGCCGAAGCGGTTTCCCTCGTTCGTCTTCGCGGCGTTGATCCTGGTCCTCGCATCCGGTTGCTCGTCGCTGCCGACGCAGGTCGATCGCGTCGAAACCTTCGCCCTGCACGACACCCGCGACACGGCGCTCGGGCGCGTCGCCTCCGCGTCGCTCGCCGGCGTCCCTGCGACCTCCGACGACGTCGCGGTGTCGGGCTTCCAGCTCGTGTCCGCGGGCGAGGAAGCGTTCGGCACGCTGTACACGCTGATCACGCGCGCACAACGATCGCTCGACCTCCAGTACTACATCGTCGCCGACGACCCGTACTCGCATACGCTGCTAAGGGCCGCGCGCGAGGCGGCCGAACGCGGCGTGCGGGTGCGCCTCCTGGTCGACGACTTCTACACGACCGGGATGGACGACCGAATCGCGTGGTACTCGGAACATCCGAACATCGAGGTGCGCGTCTTCAATCCGTTCGCGCACGGCCGCGCGTGGTTCGCGACCCGCATCGTCACGTCGATCACCGACATCGACCGCATCAACCGTCGCATGCACAACAAGCTGCTGGTGGCCGACAACGCACTCGCGATGACCGGCGACCGCAACGTCGGCGCCGAGTACTACCAGCATTCGGATCGGACCAACTTCCTCGACCTCGACGTGCTGGCCGCCGGACCGATCGTCAACGAGCTGTCCGAGACTTTCGACCGCTACTGGAACAGCGGCTTCGCGTATCCGATCGAGACGTTCGCACGGCCGGCGAACGGCACGCGCGACACGATCGATCAACGCGCGCTCGGCGATCCGCACGATCCGGTGATCGCGGCAACGACCGAAGCGCGACAACTCGGCGACGCATTCGCCGCCAGGCTCGACAGCGGCAAGCTCGCACTGATCACCGCGCCCGCCGAACTGATCGCCGACCGGCCGAGCAAGATCGGCAAGACCCGTCCGCGGCGCGACCGGACCGGCGTCCTGTCGGGCTCGACGATCGCGACCGACCTGCTGTCGATCGTCGCGACCGCGCAGTCCGAGCTGATCGTCATCTCGCCGTACTTCGTGCCGGGCGAGCGCGGCACCGCGGCACTGCGCGCGCTGGTCGACCGCGGCGTGCGCGTCCGCGTCCTCACCAACTCGCTCGCGGCGACGGATGCGGCGATCGTGCACATCGGCTACTCGAAGTACCGGCGCCGCTTGCTCGAGGACGGCGTCGAGATCTCGGAGCTGCGACCCGAGCCGGGCGAGGAAGGCGCGAAGCTCGGCGCCCTCGGCTCTTCGAAGGCGAGCCTGCATGCGAAAGCGCTGGTCATCGATCGCAAGTCGATCTTCATCGGCTCGTTCAACGTCGACCAGCGCTCGACCTTCGAGAACACCGAAATGGGACTCGACATCGAGAGCGAGGCGCTCGCGCTGCAGGTCGTCGGCATCCTCAAGGACCGTGGGCCGAGGAGCGTCTATCGCGTCTCGATCGGCCCCGACGGCGCCCTGCGCTGGACCGCGACCGACGCGGGCGTGGAGCACGTGTACGACGACGAGCCCGGCGCCGGCGCCTTCCTCAAGTTCATGCTGAAGGTGTTGGCTCCGTTCGCGCCGGAGCAGATGCTGTAACTCGACACGCTGTCGGACGACGACCGAGCCGTTGCAGCGATCAGCCGATGGTTCGAACGCGACGAAGGCGGTCCAATCGCGTTCCCCTCAAATCAGGAGCGCACGCATGCCTTACGTCCACGTCGGTACCGACCAGAGCAACCAGCGGGTCGATCTCTACTTCAACGATGTCGGCGCCGGCAAGCCGGTGGTGCTGATCCATGGCTGGCCGCTCGAACATGCGAGCTGGGCCTATCAGATCGCCGCGCTGGCGAAGCAGGGACTGCGCGTGATCACGTACGACCGGCGCGGGTTCGGCCAGTCGTCGCAACCGTCGACCGGCTACGACTACGACACGCTCGCCGACGACCTGAAGGCCGTGCTCGACGAGATCGGCGTCGACGACGTCACGCTGGTCGGCTTCTCGATGGGTGGCGGCGAAGTCGCCCGCTACATGTCGCGTCATCACGGCGCTCGCGTCGGCCGCGTCGCGTTCGTCAGTGCCGTCACGCCGTTCATGCTGAAGCGCGACGACAACCCGGACGGCGTCGACAAGTCGGTCTTCGACGGGATCCTCGAAGGGCTCGCGAAGGACCGTCCCGACTTCCTGTCCAGCTTCGGCAAGATGTTCTATGGCGTCAACCTGATCAGCCATCCAGTCAGCGAGGCCACGCTGCAATGGACGCTGAACATGGCATTGCCGGCGTCGCACACCGCGACCGTCGAATGCGCGCACGCCTTCAGCGAGACCGACTTTCGTGCCGACCTGAAGTCGATCTCGGTCCCGACGCTGATCATCCACGGCGACGACGACAAGACGGTGCCGATCGAGGCGAGCGGCGCCCGCACCGCGCAGGCCCTGCCGCACGCGACCTACAAGGTCTACGAAGGCGCGCCGCACGGGCTCTTCATCACCGACAAGGACAAGCTGAGCGCCGACCTCGTGGCCTTCGTGACCGGCAACGAAGCGGCCTACACCGAAGACTGAGTCGTTGGATGCGGGGAGATCGTGCCCCGCATCGCACGACGATCGCGGCCTACCGTTCGAGATAGCGGTCGAAGAACCGGGTGATCTCTTCGAACGCTTCCTTCGTCTCGGGCGCCGACGGATCGAACAGGTACTGCGCGTGCGAGAACCCTTCGAAGACCTGCAGCTCCGCGACGACGCCGGCTGCGCGCAGCTTGCGATGGGTGCGCACGGTGTTGGAGAGGAACAGGTCGCGCGTGCCGCTCGTCAGGATCGCGGGCGGGAAGCCGTGGAAGTCGCCGTAGATCGGTGAGAGCTGCGGGTCCTTCAGGTCGTGACCGTTGGCATAGAGCGCCGCGGCATGGACCAGATAGCCGCTGTAGCTGACCAGCACGTTGTCGAGCCACTCGTTGGTCTTGTAGGTGTCGCCCGTCTCGGTGAGGTCGGACCACGGTGTGCCGGGTGCGATCGCTGCCGGCAACGCGAGACCCTCGGCCTTCGCCCGAAGGATCATCGCGAGCGTCATGCCGCCGCCCGTCGACGTCCCGACGATCGCCATGCGACGCGGGTCCTGCATCTTCAGGGCCGCCTTCCAGACCGCCATCGCGTCGTCCATCGCGGCCGGATAGGGCGCGTCGGGTGGCATGCGGTAGTCGAACTCGATCACCTTGTAGCCGCCGTAGGCGGCCATCAGCATTGCTTCGGCGGTGCCCGACTCGCCGGGGCCGTAGACGTAGCCGCCGCCGTGCACGTTGATGATCAGCTGGTTGCGGTGCGCTTCGGGGACGGTCCGTGGCGTGAAGACGAACGCCTTCACGCCGCCGATGACGGTCGGCTCCATCGACACGCCGAGCATCTCGCGCGCCTTCGCGAGCGAAGGCAGCGTCGCATCGGCGAGCTTGCGGACGAGGACGCGCCACTCGTCCGCCGACGCCGGGTTGGCGTTCCATGCGGGGGTGCGGTAAGGCGCCCCGACCAGCGCCTGCGCCGCCGGACTGACGTCGCCCGGCACGGGGATGATCCTGGCCGGCAGGCTTCGTGGACCGGCGACCGCATTGGCGGCGCCCTGCGACGCTTCGAGCGCCGCGGCCGGCGTTTGCGCCAGCCCGGCGAGCGGCACCGCACACGCCAGGCCGATCGCCATCGATCGAATGGTTCGCAACATCGTCGTCTCCCAGGTTGAATTCGTGTTCGCCGGATGCTCGTTCGCGGCCCGGCGCGGCATGGTGGCACGGACGATCCCGCGCGTGGAAGCCTCCGACGTCTCGCCATGCATCTGTAGAATCGCCGTCTTCGAGCCGACCGGATGCTCCGACTCGATGCGAGACGAGTCCTGAGGCGACTCCGCGCGGGTGTAGTTCAATGGCAGAACGGCAGCTTCCCACGCTGC
>CAXTPX010000066.1:0-860 GCA_964246005.1 uncultured Burkholderiaceae bacterium
GACCAGGCTGGTCGTCGTGGTCTTGCCATGTGCGCCGGCGATCGCGATGCCGCGCTTCAAGCGCATCAGCTCGCTCAGCATCACCGCGCGCGGCACGACCGGGATGCGACGGGCGCGCGCCTCGACGACCTCGGGGTTGTCGTTCCTGACGGCGCTCGACACGACGATCGCGTCCGCGTTCGCGACGTGCGCCGCGTCGTGTCCGGTCTTCACGTCGGCACCGAAGCCGACGAGCCGCTGCGTCGCTGCATTGCTCGACACGTCGGAGCCGGTGATCGTGTAGCCGAGATTCAACAACACCTCGGCGATGCCGGACATGCCCGACCCGCCGATGCCCACGAAGTGGATGCTCTTGATCTTGTGCTTCATCGATTCACCACGACGCGGTCGGCATCGTCATCCTTCCGCGCGATCGCTTCGATCTCGTCGGCGACGGTCGCGGTCGCGTGCGGCTTGCCGAGCGTGCGTGCCGCTTCGGCCATCGTCGTCAGTCGTTGACGAGTCAACGATGTCAGCAGGACGGCGAGCGACGACGCGCTCAGGTCGGACTGCGGCAGGTGCACGGCCGCGCCGGCCCGCTCGAGATAGATCGCGTTGTCGCGCTGATGGGTCGTCGTCGACACGAGCAGCGGCACCAGCACGCTCGCGACGCCCGCGGCGGTCAGCTCGCTGACCGTGATCGCGCCGGCGCGGCAGATCACGAGGTCGGCCTCCGCGTAGCGCGCGGCCATGTCGTCGATGAACGGCTCGACGGATGCGGCGACGCCGACATCGCGGTACACCGCCGCCAGCGCTTCTGCATGCTGCGCACCGGCCTGAGGGACCACGATCGGACGTTCGCTCTCGGGAATCGTCGCGAG
>CAXTPX010000066.1:870-9256 GCA_964246005.1 uncultured Burkholderiaceae bacterium
GGTTGAGCGCCGCGGCGCCGAGGCTGCCGCCGAGCACGAGCACGCGCAGCGGTCCGCTGCGGCTGGCGTAGCGTTCGGCTGGCGCCGCCATCGACCCGATCGATGCGCGGACCGGGCTGCCGGTCCACACCGCCTTGTCACCGGACTCCGCCACGCGGCCCGGCAGGCCGAACATCAACCGCGTCGCGAACGGCCTCAACGCGCGGTTCGACAACAGCAGCGCCGAGTCGCTGTTCATCAACGCGAGCGGGATGCGAGCCAGCGCGGTCGCGAAGCCGCCGGGCACCGTGACGTACCCGCCCATGCCGAGCACCGCGTGCGGCTTCAGCTTCGCGACGAAGCGGATGCTGTCGAAGAGGCCGGCGACGAGCTGGCCCAGTCCGCGCAGTGCGTGCCCGAAGCCCTTGCCGCGCATCCCCGCGAACGCGATCGTGTCGAGCGCAATGCCGGCTTCGGGCACGAGGCGGTTCTCCATGCCGTGCGCGGTGCCGAGCCAGCGGATCGCCCAGCCGCGCGCGCGCATCGTCTCGGCGATCGCGAGCCCCGGCATGATGTGGCCGCCGGTGCCGCCCGCCATGATGAGGAGGGTGCGGGTCATGAGCGTCCCCGCAGACGCAACGCCACTGGATTCTCGCCTGCGCGGGAACGACGGTGCCGAGAGCGACGACGAACGAGATTTCGTCGTTCCCGCGCAGGCGGGAACCCAGCGGCGTTCAGCAGTCGAGCGACGAAGCTCATACCCGCCCCCCACGCATCAGAATCCGATTCTCGTAATCCACCCGCAGCACCAGCGCCAGCGCGATGCAATTGACGAGAATCCCGCTGCCGCCATAGCTCATCAATGGCAACGTCAGCCCCTTGGTCGGCAGCAACCCCACGTTGACGCCCATGTTGATGAACGCCTGCACGCCGATCCAGATGCCGATCCCCTTCGCGACCAGCCCCGCGTAGGTCCGCTCGAGGGCGATCGCCTGTCGGCCGATCTCGAACGATCGCTGCACGACCCAGAAGAACAGGCCGATCACGATCGCCACGCCGACCAGCCCGAGTTCCTCGCCGATCACCGCGAGCAGGAAGTCGGTGTGCGCCTCCGGCAGGTAGTGGAGCTTCTCGACGCTTCCGCCGAGGCCGACGCCGAGCCACTCACCCCGGCCGAACGCGATCAGCGAATGCGTCAGCTGGTATGCCTTGCCGGCCGCGTTGTCCTCTTCGAACGGATCGAGGTACGCGAAGAAGCGCGCGCGGCGCCACGGGTTCAGCATCACCATCAGCACGAACCCCACCGCCATCACGAGGCTGAGGCCCGCGAACATGCGCGCGTTGACGCCGCCGAGGAACAGGATGCCGAACGCGATCGCCGCGATCACCATGAACGCGCCGAGGTCGGGTTCGAGCTGCAGCAATGCGCCGACCAGCAGCACGACCGCAGCCATCGGCAGGAAGCTCTTCGCGAGCCGATGCATCATCGCCTGCTTGCGGACCGTGTAATCGGCCGCGTACAGCACCACCATCAGCTTCATCACCTCGGACGGCTGCAGGTTCAGCGCGTACAGCGAGATCCAGCGCTTCGCACCGTTGATGCCGCGGCCGATGTGCGGCACCAGGACCGCGACGAGGAGGACGATCGCGCCGATGAAGAGGTACGGCGACCAGCGTTGCCACTTCGACAGCGGCACGCGGAACGCGACCGCGCCGACCGCGAGACCGATCGCGATGAAGACGGCCTGCCGCGCCAGGAAGTAGGTCGCGGTCGGCTTGATCGCCTTGTAGCGTGGCGACTCGGGCAGCGCGATCGAGGCCGAGTAGATCATCACGAGGCCGAGCAGCATCAGCGCCATGCAGATCAGGAACAGCGGCTTGTCCCAGTCCATCATCGTCGAGCGCGTCGGGCGCAACGGATCGACCGCATTGCGCGCGCGTGCCGCGACCGGCGCCGCCGAGCGTTCACCACGCGTGCTGCCCGGCCAGTTCAGCGACGCCAGGAGGCCGTTCAGCATGTCGCGCCCTCCGCCGCGGACATCGCCATGGCCAGGCGCTTGACCGCGGCCACGAACACCTCGGCTCGCTCCTCGTAGTCGCGGAACATGTCGAGGCTGGCACAGGCGGGCGACAACAGGACCGCATCGCCGGGCTCCGCGCATCGCGACGCCTGCTCGACCGCCGCTTCCATCGACTCGCAATCGATCAGCGCGACGCCGGTCCTGTTCAAGGCGACCCGGATCTCGTCGCGGTCGCGGCCGATCAGGACGACCGCCCGGCCATGGGCCGCGACCGGCGCAGCGAGCGGCGCGAAGTCCTGCCCCTTGCCGAGTCCGCCCGCGATCAGCACGACCTTGCGACCGAGACCTTGCAACGCGGCGACCGTCGCGCCGACGTTGGTGCCTTTGCTGTCCTCGATCCAGTCGACGCCGTCGTGTTCGAGCACGAACGCGACGCGATGGGGCTCGCCGCGATAGGCACCGGCTGCCCGCAGCATCGCCGCCATCGGCAGGCCGATCGAGCGTCCGAGCGCGAGCGCCGCGAGCACGTTGGCGACGTTGTGATCGCCCCGGACGCGCAATGCATCGGCGGGCATCAGGCGCTTGATGCGAAGCGGCTCGCCGGTCGTGACCTTCGGCGTGCGACGTCGTGCGCCCGGCTTCGGTCCGATCGAGCCGCGCGCTTCGGCTTCGGGATCGCCTCCCTCGGCGAGCGCCAGCCAGCGCAGTCCATCGGTCTCGTGCGGGTCGCGGACCAGGCCGAAGTCGCCGGCCACGCCGGGGGCATCGAGCCCGAAGCGCACCGACGGCGCATCGTCGGCGTCCATCGCGAGGACGCGCGGGTCGTTGCGGTTCAGCACCCGGACCGTCCGCGGCGCGAAGATCGACGCCTTGGCCTTCGCGTAGGCCGCGAGGTCGCCGTGCCAGTCGAGATGGTCCTGCGTGACGTTGAGGACGGTCGCGGTGTCGGCTTCGAGCGACGTGGTCGTCGCGAGCTGGAAACTCGACAGCTCGAGCACCCACACGTCGGGCAGCGTCGCGTCGAGCGCGTCGGACAGCGCGTCGAGCGCAGCCGGCGACACGTTGCCGGCGACCATCGTCGATCGACCCGATGCTTCGCACATCCTGCCGACGAGCCGCGTGACGGTGGTCTTGCCGTTGGTGCCGGTGATCGCGACGACGCGCGGTGCATAACCGGCATCGCGCTTCAGCGCCGCGAGCTTCCATGCGAACAGTTCGATCTCGCCGACGACCGGAATGCCACGCGCCTTCGCGAGTGCGAGCAGTGCGGCCTGTGGCTCTGCACGCAACGCGAGGCCGGGACTGATCGCGACCAGGTCGACGCCGTCGAGCAGCGAGTCGTCGAACGCACCGAGCCGCACATCGACATCGTGATCGAGCGCATCGCGCTTCGGCGGTGCCTCGCGCGTATCGGCGACGCGAACGCGGGCCCCTTCCCGCGCGCACCAGCGCGCCATCGCGAGCCCGGACTCGCCGAGCCCGAGGACCAGCACGGAACGTTGGGTGAGGTCCGTCTTCATCGCAGCTTCAACGTCGAGAGTCCGACCAGCACCAGCATCATCGTGATGATCCAGAACCGGACCACCACTTGCGTCTCCTTCCACCCCGACTCCTCGAAGTGGTGATGCAGCGGCGCCATTCGAAAGATGCGACGGCCGGTCCCATAGCGGCGTCGCGTGTACTTGAAGTACACGACCTGCATCATCACGGAGACGGTTTCCGCGACGAACACGCCGCCCATGATGAACAGCACGATCTCCTGCCGCACGATGACGGCGATCGTGCCGAGCGCGCCGCCCAGCGCGAGCGCGCCGACGTCGCCCATGAAGACCTGCGCCGGATAGGCGTTGAACCACAGGAACGCGAGGCCGGCGCCGGCGATCGCCGCACAGAACACCATCAGCTCGGACGCGCCCGGGATGTGCGGGAACAGCAGGTAGCGCGAGTAGTCGGCGCGGCCCGTGACGTAGGCGAACAGGCCGAGCGCGGCGCCCACCAGGATCGTCGGCATGATCGCGAGCCCGTCGAGGCCGTCGGTGATGTTGACCGCGTTGCTGGTCCCGACGATCACGATGTACGTCAGCACGATGAAGCCGATCGCGCCGAGCGGATAAGCCACGTTCTTGAAGAACGGCACGATGAAGTCGGCCTTCGGCGGCAGGTCCATGTCGAAGCCGCTGCGGATCCAGCCGAAGAACAGGTGCGCCACCTCGGCATTGCTGCTCGCGGACACGGCGAAGGCGAGATACATCGCCGCGACGATGCCGATCAGCGACTGCCACAGGAACTTTTCCCTGGCGCTCATCCCCTTCGGATCGCGGCGGACCACCTTGCGATAGTCGTCGACCCAGCCGATCCAGCCATTGCCGAACGTGACCAGCAGCACGACCCACATGAAGCGATTGCTGAGGTCCGACCACGACAACGTCGCGACGCCGATCGAGATCAGGATCAACGCGCCTCCCATCGTCGGCGTTCCCGACTTGACGAGATGCGTCTGCGGTCCGTCGCTGCGCACGGCCTGGCCGATCTTCATCGCGGTCAGCCGACGAATCACCAGCGGGCCGCACAAGAGGCCGATCGACAGCGACGTCAGCGTCGCGAGCACCGCGCGCAGCGTGATGTACGTGAACACGTTGAAGAAGCGGATGTCCTGTCCGAGCCACTGGGCGAGCGCGAGCAGCATCAGTGCGCTCCCGTCGTCGGGCCGGCCGGCACGAGCGCCGCGACCACGCGTTCCATCCGCATGAAGCGGGATCCCTTCACGACGATGGCGCCGCTGCCTTCGTGCGTCGCCACCCAGTCCTGCACCGCGGCGATCAGCGGTTCCACCGCGTCGAAGTGCCGACCCGCGGTGCCGTACGCATCGATGCTCGCGCGGCTCGCGTTGCCGAGCGCGTACACGGCCTCGACCCCGCGCTCGCGCGCATGCGTACCGATCTCGGCATGGAAGCGCGGACCGTCGCCGCCGACCTCGCCCATGTCGCCCATCACGAGGAGGCGCGGTGCGCCGTGCGACGCGAGCAGGTCGATCGCCGCCCGCATCGAGTCGGGGTTCGCGTTGTAGCTGTCGTCGATGACGACGATGCCGTCGACGACGCTGCGCTGCGTGCGGCCCCGCGTCGCGCGGAACGCCTCGAGGCCGATGCGGATCGCATCCAGCGGCACGCCGGCCGCGATGCAGGCCGCCGCGGCCGCGGTCGCGTTGTGCGCGTTGTGCGCACCCGGCACCGACAGGCGCGCGGTCGTGGCGCCGATGGGCGTGTCCAGGTGCAGCACGAGGCCGTCGACCTCGAGGAAGGCACGCCCGGTCACTGCCGCGGAGGCCGGCTCGGGAGCGCTCGTGGTGACGCACACGAAGTCGACGACCCGTCGCCGGTCGGCCGCGTGCCGCCACACCGCCGCATGCGCGTCGCCGGCCGGGAAGACCGCGACGCCATCGACGGGCAACGCGGCGATCGCGAGCGCATGTTCGTCGGCGACCGCGGCGACGCTCTGCATGAACTCCTGATGCTCGCGCTGCGCGTTGACCACCAGCGCGATCCCTGGCTGCGCGATCCGGGCCAGCCGCGCGGTCTCGCCCGGATGGTTCATGCCGAGCTCGACCACGGCTGCGCGGTGATGCGTGCGCAGGCGCAGCAGCGTCAACGGCAGGCCGATGTCGTTGTTCAGGTTGCCCTGCGTCGCGCAGCAGTCGTCGGCCCCGTACGCCGCGACGAGGATCGCCGCGATCATCTCCTTCGTCGTGGTCTTGCCGTTGCTGCCGACGACGACCACCAGCGGGATGTGGAAACGTCGACGCCAGCCGGCCGCGAGGTCGCCGAGCGCGCGGCGCGTGTCGGCGACCGTGACCGACGGCAGTCCACGAGCCTCGCGGCCGTGCTCGACGAGGACGGCCCGCGCGCCGCGCGATGCGACCTCGTCGACGAACGCATGGCCGTCGAAGCGATCGCCGGCCAGCGCGACGAAGAGCGCGCCGTGCGGCATGCGCCGGCTGTCGGTCGAGATCGCGTCGACGTGGATCGCCGCGACGTCGACGCGTTCGGCTTCGGCATCGGCGCCGATCAGCGCGCCTTGCCGGACCTGGCCATGGGTCAGCGCCGCCACCTCGCGCAGGCTCAGCATGCTCGCGGCCCCTGCGGCTCCGCGTCCCGGCTCGTGCGGCGGCGTTCGCGTCGCAAGGCCTCGGTCGCCACTTCGACGTCGGAGAAGGGATGCTTGACGCGATCGATTTCCTGGTAGCTCTCGTGTCCCTTGCCGGCGATCACGACGACGTCGGCCGCCTGCGCGAGCGCGATGGTCTCGTAGATGGCCTTGCGGCGGTCGGGTTCGATCCGCACGCGCTCGTCGAGCGACAGGCCGGTGTAGCCCGAGCTCAACGGATTGAAGCCGAGGTTGCCGATGCCGTACACGATCTGCTCGATGATCGACGACGGGTCCTCGGTGCGCGGGTTGTCGCTCGTGACGACGACGCGGTCGGCGAGGCGCGCCGCGATCTCGCCCATGATCGGCCGCTTGCCCGGATCGCGGTCGCCGCCGCAGCCGAAGATCACGATCAGCTCGCCACCGCGCGCGTCGACGATCGGACGACACGCGGTGAGCGCCTTCTCGAGCGCGTCGGGCTTGTGCGCGTAGTCGACCAGCACGATCGGCGCGGCGATGCCGCCGGGTCGCTCGCCGGGGCCGACGTCGACGCGTTCGAGGCGGCCCGGCACCGGCTCCAGCGCATCGAGCGCGCCGAGTGCCGCATCGATCGGCGCGCCGAGCGCGAGCAGCACGCCGATCACGTTGAGCAGGTTCGAGACGTTGAAGTTGCCGATGAAGTCGGTGAAGACCTGGCGGACGCCGAACGCGCCGAACACCTCGAACGCGAGCCCCTCGGCGCGGACCGACACCTTGCGGGCGCGCAGTTCGGCCTGCGTCGCGCCGCTCGCGGACGTGCGCAACACCCGCACGCCGGCGACCGCCGCGAGCTGCGCGAAGCGTTCGCCCGCGGCGTCGTCGGCGTTGATGATGGCGTGCTCGAGCCCCGGCCACTGGAAGAGCCGCTGCTTCGCCCGCTCGTAGGCGGCCATCGTGCCGTGGTAGTCGAGATGGTCGCGCGTCAGGTTCGTGAAGACGGCGACGTCGAAGCACATGTCGGCGACCCGGCCCTCCTCGAGTCCGATCGACGACACCTCCATCGTCAGCGCCGTCGCGCCCGCATCGACCAGCGCGCGCAGGCGCCGCTGCAGCATGACCGCGTCGGGCGTCGTCATGCCGCTGTCGACCAGTTCGTCGGGGAAACCGATCCCGAGCGTGCCGACCATCACGGTCCGCTGGCCGAGTGCACCGAGCGCATGGGCGAGCCACAGCGCGGTCGACGTCTTGCCGCTGGTGCCGGTGACGCCGATCGTCAGCAGCGCGTCGGCCGGTCGGCGATACCAGTCGGCCGCGATGGTCCCGGCGGCGCGCTTCAGCTCGCGCTCAGGCCGGTTGGGCAGCGTCCAGCGGTCGTTCCAGGCGAACGCGGTCGCGTCGTAGACGATCGCGGCCGCGCCGCGCGCGATCGCGTCGGGAATGAAGTGACGCCCGTCGTACTGGGCGCCCTTGATCGCGAGGAACACGTCGCCGCGTTCGACCAGGCGCGAGTCCGACGTCAGGTGTGCAGTCGGCGAGACGACGCGCGACAGCCACAGCGCTGCCGGATGCGGGTTGCGCACCGGCAGCCGCTTCGGGACGTCCCGTGCGTCGCCCGGAAAGATCTGCCTCAAAGCGCTTCCTTCGGCGCGTCGGGCGGGATGATCAGCGACTTGATCGGCGAGTCGGGTTCGACGTTGAGGGTGCGCAACGCGCCACCGACGACGGCCGAGAACACCGGCGCCGCGACATCGCCGCCGTAGTAGGTGCCGGTCGACGGCTCGTCGATCATCACCGCGACCACGATGCGCGGATTGGACACCGGCGCGAAGCCGACGAACGAGCCGACATAGCGGTTCGGGTCGTAGCGATGGTTCGCGGCGAGCTTGTGGGCCGTGCCGGTCTTGCCTGCGACGCGATAGCCCATCACCTGCGCCTTCGGCGCCGTGCCGCCAGGACCCGCGGCCATCTCGAGCATGTGGCGCACGTCGCGCGCGGTGGCGGGCGAGATCACCTGCGTGCCCCGCACCGTCGGTGCGGGACCGGCTCGATCGCCGCGGAAGAACGTCAGCGGCACGATCTCGCCGTCGCGCGCGAACATCGTGTAGGCACGCGCGATCTGGATCAGCGAGACCGACAGCCCGTAGCCGTAGCCCATCGTCGCCTGATCGATCGTCACCCACTTCGCGAACGGCCGCACGCGGCCCGACGCGGCGCCGGGAAATCCCCACTTCGGCGCCTGGCCGAGGCCGGTCGCCGTGTAGAGC
>CAXTPX010000067.1:0-9252 GCA_964246005.1 uncultured Burkholderiaceae bacterium
GCCGTGATGTTGAGGATGCTGCCGCCCGACCGCGAGCGCATCGACGGCACCACCTCTCGCGCCATGCGAACCGGGTACATCAGGTTCTGCTCGACGGCACGCGCCCAGGCCGCGTCGTCGAACGAGAGGAGCGGCCCGACCGGCGGCGCCCCGTCGTTGTTGACCAGGATGTCGACGCCGCCGAATCCCTCGATGGTTCGTGCCGCAACGCGGGTGCAGTCGTCCGCGATGCGGCAGTCCGCCTGGACCGGCAATGTCGTCGCGCCGGTTTCTTCGGCGATGCGCAGCGCCGCCGGAACGAGGTCGCGCTCGCGCCGTGCGGTCATGACGACCGTCGCGCCTTCGGCCGCAAGCGCGCGTGCGATGCCATAACCGATGCCCTGGCTCGCGCCACCGACGATCGCCACCTTCCCGACCAACTCGAGGTTCACGACGCCTCCTCACCGGCGAGGAAGCGCGCGGCGTTGTCGTGGAACACGCCCTGCAGCACCTCTTCGGTAAACCCTTCGGCACGCCAGTCGCGTTGCAGCCGCTCGTAGGTGTAGAGCGGGTAGTCGGCACCGAACATGAGGCGGCTTCGCAGGCGACGACTGATGTCGTGCTTGAGGTCGGGCGTGAAGTATTTCGGCGACCAGCCGTGCAGTTCGTACCAGATGTTCCGCTTGTGCATCAGCACGGCGATGGTCTCGGCCTGCCACGGCCACCCCGGTCTGGCGGCCACGATGCGCAGATCGGGAAACTTCGCGGCGACCGCATCGAGATGTCGCGGATGGCAGTCGTCGAGCAGGATGCCCATGCCGCCCGGCAGCCCGGCACCCAGGCCGGTCGTGCCGACGAAGATCAGCACCGGGATCGACGCCTGGATGCACAGGTCGTAGAACGGGAACCACATCGGATCGCTGGCCGGGCCGCTGCCCGACCCGTTGACCGCGAATCCCAGGAAACCGGGTGCCTGGTCGATGCAGCGCCGCAGCTCGCGCAGGCCGGCGTCGCCGGTCGACGGTTCGATGTGGATCCAGTGGCCGAGGATGCGGTCCATCCCGGCACGCTGGACCTCGAATCCATAGTCGTGGATCGGGGCGGCCTCGGCGAGCGGGATGAACTTCGTGAATCCGAAGTCGAGGATGACCTGCACGTCGTTGCTGCGGAAGTGCTCGATCATCTCGGTCTCCGTGTGATACGTCGGGTCCGAGTTCCAGGTCTTGCGTTGCTGGGCGAGCTCGGCTTCGCTGCGCAGCGTGTAGCCACGGCGCGTGCCCCAGTGCGAGTGAACGTCGATCAGTTTCATGGCGAGGTCGTGGACGAGGGTTGCAATGGACGAGGGGCGGCGCCGCCGAGGTAGCTCTGCTCGACACGCGGGTCCCGGGACAGCGCGCGGCCGGTGCCTTCCAGCGCGACGGCGCCGTTCTCGAGGACGTAGCCGTAGTGCGCGATGCGAAGCACCTTGCGCACGCTCTGTTCTGCGATCAGGACCGATGCGCCTGCCGCGTGGATCTCGCGCACCTTGTCGAGGATGTCGTCGAAGACTTTCGGGGCAAGCCCGAGCGACGGCTCGTCGAGCAGGAGCAGCCGTGGCTTCGACATCAGCGCACGGCCGATCGCGAGCATCTGTTGCTCGCCACCGGACAAGTAGGCCGCGGCCTGCCATGCACGCGACCTGAGCACCGGGAACAAGTCGAAGACCGTCTCCAACCGGCGCTGCCGCTCGTTGCGGTCGCGCAGCAGGTAAGCGCCGATCTCGAGGTTCTCGGCCACGGTCATCGCGCCGAACAGCGCACGGCCCTGCGGCACGTGGATGATGCCCATGGCCACGATGCGCGCCGCAGGCAGTCCTGTGAGGTCGTGGCCATCGAACGTCACCCGCCCGGCCCGCAGCGCGTTGAGGCCGGTGATCGCACGCAACAGCGCGGTCTTGCCGGCGCCGTTCGCGCCGAGCACCGCGACGATGGCCTCCCGGTCGACGTGCATCGAGACCGCGTGCACGACGTCGATGCGCGTATAGCCGGACGTGATCGATTCAACGGAGAGCATCGACAGCGCCCTCCTCGTCGGCGTCCACTTCGTCAGGCTCGCCGAGATAGGCATCGACGACCTGCGGGTTGGACTGGATCTCGGCCGGCGTGCCACCGGCGATCACCGCGCCGAACTGGATCACCGTGATCCGCTCGGCCAGCGCCATCATCACGCGCATGTTGTGTTCGACGACGATCAGCGTGATGCCGCGTCGGGACGCGATGTCGCGAGCCGCGGCGATGGCGGCGTCGGCCTCGGACTCGCTCATGCCGCTGGTCGGTTCGTCCATCAGCAACAGCGTCGGTGCTGCGGCCAGCGATCGCGCGAGGTCCATCCGCTTCAGCAGACCGAACGGGAGGCGATCGGCGGGCACGTCGGCGTGGGCGCCGAGGCCGAAGGCATCGAGCGTCTCCATCGCTTCGGCACGCAGCCTGCGCTCACGATCGCGCGCACGAGGCAGCGCCAGGGCCTGGGCGACGAAGTGACTGCGGAACGCATCCGACCGGCCTGCGCCGACCAGCACGTTGTCGAGCACGCTGAGATCGCCGAACGGTTCGACGTGCTGAAACGTTCTGCCGATCCCGAGCCGACCGATTCGATGCGCCGGCAGTCCGGCGATGTCGCGGCCGTCGAGACGGACGGCGCCGCTGGCGATCCGCACGGCGCCGGTGATTGCATTGATGACCGTCGTCTTCCCCGCGCCGTTCGGACCGATCAGTCCATGGATCTCGCCCGGGGCGACCGACAGCGAGAGCCGCTGCACGGCCTGCACGCCCCCGAACCGGACGCTGACGCCGATCAGTTCGAGCCGCGGTGTCGGGCGGTGGTCCGCGTGCGTCGGCGTCACGCCGGCCTCCGAGGCGAACGGACCAGTCGTCGCCACGCCACGACCAACCCTCGCGGCATGAACAGCAACGCGGCCAGCAGGATCAACGACGAGATGAACTCGTTGTATTCCTTCACGGGCCTGAGCAATTCGGGCAGCGCGGAAAGGATCGTCGCGCCGAGGACGGACCCGCCGATCGACCCGACGCCGCCGACGACGATGAACGTCAGTTGGCGCAGCGCGGCGCCGATGCCGAACTCGTTCGGGTCGATGAAGCCGACGACGATCGCGAACAGACCGCCCGCGAGCCCGGCGTAGGCCGACGACAGCGCGAACGCCGCGAGCTTGACGCGCCCGACCGAGATGCCGAGCGCCTGGGCAGCATGCGGGCTCTGGCGGACCGCGTTGAACTCGCGACCGACGCGGGCCGCCAGGAGGTTGCGCGCCACCCAGATGGAAAACAGGCACACGACCAGTACGACGCACGACAGCGCGAACGCGGACAACGGCACGCCGCCGGCGAGGAAGCGGGCCTTCGGGATCGTCATTCCACGGACCCCACCGGTCGTGTCCGCGAATTCCTCGACGACGATCTGCACGATCTGCAGGAAGCCGAGCGTCGCCAGCGCGAGGTAGACGCCGGATAGCCGTCGCGCCGGCAGTCCGAGCAACGTCCCGGCGATCGCGGCGGCGGCAGCGCCGCACGGGACCGCGGCCCAGAACGGCAACCCGGTCCTCGCGGTCAGCAGCGCCGAGCTGTATGCACCCACGGCCATGAATGACGAGTGGCACAGCGAGATCTGGCCGGAGTTCCCGATCAGGAGGTTCAGTCCGATCGCGGCGATCACATTGATCATCGCGAGGCTGAGCAGGTAGGCCGGATAGGTGCCCGATGCGGACGCGGCGACGACGACCACGACGACTGCGGCGATCGCAAGGGCGCGACCGCCCGTGAAGGAGGCGCCGCGTGCGTTGCTCGAGGCCGCGGTACTCATGGCGTCAGACGCGATGGACATCCCGCTTGCCGAAGAGACCGTAAGGCCGGAACACCAGCAGCACCATCAGGACGATGAACGGCATCAGGTTCTTGAAGGTGCTGCCGACCGTGACCGATGCGAACGTCTCGAGCAGACCGACGAGAAGGCCGCCGACGACCGCGCCGGTGATGCTGGTGAAGCCGCCCAGGACTGCAGCGACCAGGCCACGCAGGATCAACTGGCCGATCTCCGGGTTGACGCCGATCACCGGCGCGACGAGCAAGCCGGCGACGGCGCCGATCGTCGCGCTGATGGCCCACGCCCATCGATAGATGCCGTCGACCTCGATGCCCATCAGTGTCGCCGCCTCGGGATTGATCGCCACCGCCCGCATGGCCTTGCCGGTCCGCATGAAGCGGAAGAAGCCCGCGAGCAGCAGCGTGATGGCCAGCGTGCAGAACACGATCCAGAGCGACGTCGGGTTGGCGCGCAGACCGGCCACGATCATTGGCCGATCACCGAACGGTCCGTCGATGCTCGAGGTGGAGTCACCCCAATGAATCTGGATCGCACTCTTGATCGCGAGGCCGATCGCGAAGGTGGCGATCACGATCGTGAACGGCGGCGCCCCGGCGATGGGACGGATCAGAAGCCGTTCGATGAGCACGCCGACCATCGCCCCGATGACGATGACGAGCAGCGCCACGACCGGATAGGGCAATCCGAACTGACTGAGAACCAGCGCCGCGTAGGCGCCCAGCGTCGCGAGCTCGCCCTGACCGAAGTTGAGTACGCCGGACGCCTTGAACGGAATCACGATCGCGAGTGCGATCAGCGCGTAGATGCTGCCGACGCTGATGCCGGCGATGGCGAGCTGCAGGTAGAAGGTCGCTGGCATCGTTGTCCGCCGTCAGACAATCGTTCCCTTGCCGCGGAGAATCGGAACGCCGCCGGCTACCGCCGACTTCATCGGTGCGGAATCACGGATCCGCGCGTCTCACGGATACCGCTTCAGCACGTCGCTCGGGTGGCTGCTCTGCCATGCCACCGGCTCCCACGTCCCGTCCTTGACGGCCATCGGCACCAGCGTCAGGTTGCCGATGTGATGCTTCGTGCTGAACGTGCGGGGCGTGGCGATCGGACCGACACGATAGTTCTGCACCGTCTCGAGCGCCTTGATGAACGAGTCCGCCGTCAGGTTCGGTCCTGCCCGCTTCAGACCTTCTGCGACGACGTACGCATCGGCATAGGCGATCACGTCGAAGATGTTGGGCCGTGCGGGCGGGGCGTTCGGGTACTCCTTCTTCCAGGTCGCTTCCCACTTCTGCATCTCGGCCTGCTTCGACCCCGGCAGCATCGGCACCAGTGCGAAGCCGGACACGCCTTCGGCGGCGCCCTTGGCCGCGGCGACGACGCCCGGGTCGACCATGTTCGCGCCGACGAAGAACGGCTGCGGCAGGCCCAGGTCGCGGGCCTGACGGATGGCGATGCCGGCCTCCGCGGGGTTCCCGAAGAACGCGATGACGTCGGCGTTGGCGCGCTGCGCGCCGGTCAGTTGCGGCGTGAAGTCCTTGTCGCCGATGTTGAACTCGAAGCGTCCGACCGGCTCGAGGGAGAACCATTCCTTCAGCTTGGCGGCGGTCGCGTCGCCTTCATTGCGCGGGTATTCCTCGCGGCCCGAGAGGATCGCGATCTTCTTTCCCCTGAACTGGCTCGCGAGGTATTCCGCGTACAGCTCCCCGTAACGCGCCGTCTCGGTCGTGCCGCCACGGAACATGGTGCGCTGGAACGGGAACGTCACGGTCGGCGCCGACGCGATCGACACGTACATCGGGACGCCGCTGTCCTTCACGTAGTCGACCGTACCCGCCGTGGCGTTGCTGCCACCGACCGACATCAGCAGGAACACCTTGTCCTGCTCCACCAGCTTGCGGACTGCGGCGACCGCACGGGCCGGTGAGTGGGCATCGTCCTCGAAGACCACCTGGATCTTCCGCCCGTTGACACCACCGGCCGCGTTGATCTCCTTGAATGCTAGGCTCGCACCATCGCGTCCCGCGAGCCCGATGTACGACGCCGGCCCCGAGATCGGGCCGAACACGCCGATCGTGACGGTCGTCGGCGTGGTGCCCTGCTGTGCGAGCGCGTCGACCGGCATTGCGATCGAAGCGCAACCGACCAACGTCGCAAAGCCTGCAGCTGCAAGCTGCAGGAAGCTCCGGCGTCCGAGCATTTGTCTCCTCCTTCTTATATGTCGGTAAACTGACTGAGCGCTCAGTATTGATTGGTGAGTTTCGCGGTGTCAAGCGTCGGCGCTCGGTCTTCCAGGGTTGACCCGCGTTTGCCACTATGAAACGCTTGGCATCCGAAATCCATGCATCGCAGGTCGCGAACGCGCACAGGTTGCGGGCTGAGCGCCGACCCTCGAGGAACACCGTTGACCGTCAAGACGCACCCGCTCGAGCCCGCCCCGATCCGTCGCCGCGTCGTCAAGTCGGCGAGCAAGGACCCGGAACTCGTGCGCCAGCGACGCCACGAGTTGATCGAGGCCGCGGTACAGGTGTTCAAGGAGAAGGGATTCCACGAGACGACCGTGCGCGACATCGGCCGTGCCGCCGGCATGACGCAGGGGACGATCTACAACTACGTCGCATCGAAGGACGACATCCTCTATCTCGTCTGCGACCGGATCGTCAGCGAATACCAGGAGGAAACGCGCAAGGCGCTGGATGACTCGTCCGATCCCCTGACGCGCGTCCGCTCGACGGTACGCGCGGTCTGCACGGTGATGTATCAGCACCAGGAAGAGATCCTGCTGATCTACCAGGACAGCCACTTGCTCGACGCTCGATCACGCAAAGTCATCCTCGCGCGAGTCGAGGAATTCGTCGGGATGTTCGAAGTGATCCTCACCGATGCATCGAAGCAGCTTGGCCGGCCGCTGAAGTCGACCCACTTGTCGGCCAACATCCTGACATTCCTGCCGACGATGATCGCGCTGCGTCGCTGGTCACTGCATGGTCGGGTCGGCTACGACGCGATGATCGACGGTATTACCGAATTCCTGGTGCGCGGACTCGGTTTCGAGTGATGCGCCTCGTACCGCATGCCCTGGACGATCTCGTCCGGATGACGAGAGATCGAAGAAGCAACGCGTTCAGCGAACGCACGTTCTGCTACAAATCGAAAAAAGTGAGGTAACGAGTCCCGGCGGTGCGACTCGTCCGGGTCCGAACCGGATCTGTCGGGGAACCGAAGTCAGTCCCATTCGACGCAAGCAGTCGGAGGGTCGCAGTGGATGGTGCGCGATACGCCATGCTCACCGTCTGAAAGTGTCTGCTCGAGAAAGACGACAAGCAGACGGCTGACGATTCGAAGCTGTTCCACGCCGTCCATCTGCACGATGCCTGTCGAGCGCAGCAAGCGCATCAGTACGGGACTCTTCAACAAGGCGCCATCGTCGCTGAAAAAGAAGTGATTTCCACCGCGGAGCACCACGACGATGCTCGCTCCGTCTCCCGATCGGTCACGAATCGCGCGGATGTCACTCTCGGCGGCTCTGCGCTCGGCCGAAGCCTCGTAACGGTGATCGCTCAATACGAAAAGGAAGCGCTGCCGTAGGCCGTCTTGCACGACCGGTCCGAGCGGCGCCCCATCAAGGTCGACGCCTGCCTTGCAACGAGCATCTTCGTGACAGAACGCGAGCGCTGTCGCGCCACCGAGGGAATGACCGACGACCCCCAGCCGGGTCAAGTCGAGACGCGCGTTGAAGCGACCGGTCGGATCCGCTTGATTCAATCGTTCGAGTTCATCCACTACGGTGCTCATGTCTGCGCTCCACGCCTCCATCAACTCCGTGCCGCGCACGCGCTGCGCTTCGCCATCGAGTCGGTCGAGGTCACTTGCGATCGAGCGCATCCTGACAGTTCCGTCCCGCAGGACAACCGATTGTGTCCGGCCCGGCACGTCGATGCCCACTACGACATAGCCGTGGCTCGCCAGTTCTTCAGCGACGACGGTGTAGCTGGTCGTCTGTGCGGATAGTCCTGCTCGTAGCAAGACCACGGGATAGGTCGCCCGTGCCCCGGAGAGGTCTGCTCCTCGAAACTATGGGCGCGGACCTTCACAAGGTCGCGGGTCAACCAGTCGGTCAGCATCGGGCCCGATCGGCGCTCGATCGCTGTTCGCCAAGGCTCCGGCAGATATTTGACTGTGGGCGTGCGGGAAGAAACAGTTGCGGGGTACCAGATCCATGCGACCAACGGATGCGACCGCCCATTCTTTCCTACCGCAGTACTCGGACTCGGGACGCTATCCCAATACAACGTCGTGCGACCGACTGCGTTGCCGCCGTTTGGCGATGGCAATATCGTCTCTCTTGCGTGGTCGATCGCGAGAAGGCTGACAAGGCACAGAAGACAGGTGCTCGCCACGAGCACAACGACGATGACCACGGTGGCCCGGCGCCGTTGGCCGAACGAGGTGAGCGCATCCGCAATCATCGCCTCATGCCGAGACGCGCTGTCGAGCGCGGTTCGTCTGGGCGACGCACAGCTGACCAGAACTTGCTGCTCGACCCGCTATCGATGTTGCTGGCCGACATTGCAAGCGTATAGCTCCAGATTTCCGTGGCGCGCGCCGATGCTCCGTCGACCGCACCTATGTCGTGGTGGGTGGTCAGCAGATGACCTTGAACGGGTGCTTACTCGCCGCGATCAAGTCGACGCCCTTGTCGTCAGTCAGCAAGAGCAAGTGAACGCCCCGAGCCTCGGCCGTGCGGAGCAGCTGGGAAAGGCCTCCATGGCGCTCGACCGTGGTCAGCTTTCGCTGCGTCATCGACCCGTCGGTCACGGAATCGATCCAGTCGGCGGCCCACGTGTCTTCGTCGTGTGGTTCTTCCATCATCGGGTGCGCCCTTGTTAGCGCGGAGCGATCGCATCGGCAAGAAGCGCTCAAGAAGGTTGACGACTTTGCCGATGTACCACGATGAGCCGAACCGGTGTTCTACTCCTCGTGGTCGTCGTGATCGCATTGGCCGCGCTGTTCCTCTTTGGAGTGCCGAGGACGTGATCGTGGTCGCGCCGGGGAGGTTGCGTGGAATCATAAGCCACGGGGGCTCAGGGTGGCGCTCTACAGACCGACTGCTCGCCGATGCGAATGGACCGTTCGCGAGAGCGGATGGTAAATCTTGGCGCGCGATGTCGTCTTGGTTCGGACACCCTCGAGGTGCGTCAAAAGCTGGACGGATGGGCGGACCTGATGGTGGTCACGCGCTGTGCGTATCTGGCCCCGAGTTCACAAAACAGTGGGTTGATAACTCGCGCCGCGCTGATCCGCTAGGCACAATGGCGGCACAGTCGAACTGGACGCCAAACAAAAACCCAAGCAAGCGTTGAAAAAATGGGGTGGCTGATGGGACTCGAACCCACGACAACC
>CAXTPX010000068.1:0-9225 GCA_964246005.1 uncultured Burkholderiaceae bacterium
CCTACCTTCAACGCACGCCGCGGAAAGATGTACGATCCCGAAGCGTCGGCGATGACGTTGACCTGGCCGATGTACCTGCCGGGTTTCAGTTGCGCTAACGGCACGTCGAAGTTGAAGGCGACGGCGCCGCGATCCGGCTCGAAGGCCGCAACCTCGTCCTGCGGAACGCGTTCCTGCACGACAACGAGAACGGGCTCCTGACGGGTGCGAAGGCCGACAGCGAAGTGACGATCGAACACTGCGAGTTCGCGCGCAACGGCAACGGCGACGGCTACACGCACAACCTCTACGTCGGCGCGATCGCGAAGCTCACGGTCAGCCGGAGCTACCTGCATCACGCGATCGGTGGACACAACCTGAAGAGTCGCGCGGCGGTCTCGCTCGTGACCGACAACCGGCTCGCCGACGAATCGGACGGACGGGCGAGCTACGAAGCCGACTTCCCGAACGGCGGCGACGTCGTCCTCGCATTCAACATCTTCCAGAAGGGCCCCGCGGCCGAGAACACGACGCTGGTCTCCTACGGCGCCGAGGGATTGGCCGTCGGCGGCGACCACCGGCTCGTCGTGAAGGGCAACACGTTCGTCGCGCAACGAGACAACGGGGCGCGATTCCTGTTCGTCGCAGCGGGCACGAGATCCGTCGCCATCGACGGCAACGTGTTCGCCGGAGCGGGCACGCTGCCGGAAGTGCCGGGCATCCGAACCCGCAACGCCGTTCAGCGCGAATTGCCCGGCAACGTGGACCGGAAGCCCGACGGCTTCCCCTGATCGCGGGTCAACGGCGAGGCGCGATCAGTTCGGCCACGTCCTGCGTGATCGCCTGCATGTGCAACGTGTCCATGTAGATCTGCCGGAAGAACGCGACGAACAGCGGCTCGCTGATGTCGCTGTGATCGGGCAGCAGTTGCGGATCGCCGATCACGCGGACGTTCCAGATCGGCGAGTTGCCGTCGCCCGCCATGGACGTGAGCCGCACACCGCCGCAAAAATCACGGACCCAGCGGTCGGGCTTGAGCCGCAGCCGGCCGCCCTCCGCCGGCTCGCTGTGATGCTCGAAGAACTCTTGGCTGTTCGCCAGCTCGATCGGCAGATCGTTCTCGAGGATGGCGTCCACCTGACCCGGGGGCGTGCTGTTGTCGATCGGCCGCCAGCCTTTGCATTGCACCGGGTCGGTCGGCAGCTCGAGCTGGTGTGTGATGTACTGATCGTGATGGCCGATGGTCTGCCGATTGGCCGTGTGCTCGTCCTGCCCGGTCTCCTGCTCGAACAGCGTATTGATGAAGCGGCCGAACGGAAAGGCGACGCCGGTCGCGCGATCGGTCGTGCTCGTGACCGTGATCAGCATCGGCGTCTCGTAGTGATCGTTGGGCGTATGCGATGCGATGCGCTCGAGCGGCGCGTACCGCGTCGCCTCGAACGCGGGGTTGATGAGCACAGCGAGATCCGCGAACCGCCAGTACGGCGCCGATCCGGTATTCGCGTCGAACGCGTGCGTCATGCTCTCGATCAGCGAGCCCGAGATCGAGTTGTACAGCACGAGACCGCCGAAGCTGTGCCCGATGAGAACGATCTTGACGTTGTCATCGTCTTTCGGCGCGAGTCCGCAACTCGTGTCGCCGACCGGACGGCCACCGAGGTTGTGGACGCACTTGAACGCGCGCAGTCGCGCGAACAGTTCGCGCGACGAGCCCTCGGCTACATGCTCGGCCGCGTTCTTGCGACTCCAGAAGGTCACGTTCTCGAGGAACGGCACATCGATCGACTGGCCGCGCCATCCGACGTAGACCCCGACCACGCGACGCGGGGCGCGGGGTTTCGCGCTCGGCTTGCGGGCGATCGTGTCCTCGACCGATGCGGCGGTCGCGAGAAAGCGCCGGAACCCTTCGACATTGCCGTCGTCGGTCCGCGCGTTGTGCTTCCAGCCGTGGATGAACACGATCAGCGTGATGTTTCCTTTCTGCGCCGCCGTGTTGAGCTGCTTGATCAGGTTGTTGATCTGGTAGGCCCAGGCCTTGTTGAACGGACAGTCGTTCTGCGTCACGTCGCACGATTCCGTGGGAACCGCCGCGGCATCGAAGTCCCATCGATGCGCCTCGTCGACCTCGGGAAACTGCAGCCCCTGATCGTCGAACTCGACGAAGTGCAGGTCGTACTTCGCAGTCGACTCGGTGATGCCGGACCCGCAGGCCGAGCCGCGCGTCGGCACGCAGTCCATCGTGGAGGGCCCGGGCAGCGCGTATCGATAGGGCTGGAGGTTCGTGCAGGACGCCAGAAGGATCGAAGCGAAGACGACGACGATGCGCATGTCGGACTCCCGATGCAAGCGACTCGACGGTCGCCACGCGCGAAACGATGTCACAGCAGCGGCGCGTGCGCGAGCGCTTCGATCGGTGAATATTCACCTGACGTTTAGTCGACCGCAGACGTACGAAGGGGCGCCGAAGCGCCCCTCTCGCCCGCACACCGACGTGGTCGCTATGCAGCCAGTCGCTTCGAAAGGCGATCCTTCACCTCGATCAGGGCCGCCGGCAGATGATGCTCGAGCCGGGAGAACAACTCGGTGTGCAGCAGGATCTCGGTCTTCCACGCCGCCTTGTCGATCGACGTGATGTTGTCGTAGTCGCCTTGCGAGAAGTCGGTGCCGTGCCACGACAGGTCTTCGTAGCGCGGGGTGACGCCGAAGACGTGCTCGATGCCCTCCGACTTCCCGTCGATGCGATCGAGCATCCACTTCAGTACGCGCATGTTCTCGCCGAAACCCGGCCAGACGAACTTGCCTTCCGCGTCGGTGCGGAACCAGTTGACCGTGTAGATCGCGGGGAGCTTCGCACCCGACGCCGCGATCTTCTCGCCGAGCGAGAGCCAGTGCCCGAAGTAGTCGGACATGTTGTAGCCGCAGAACGGCAGCATCGCGAACGGGTCGCGCCGTACCACGCCCTGCTGACCACCGGCCGCGGCCGTCGTCTCGGAACCCATCGTGGCGGCCATGTAGACGCCTTCGACCCAGTCGCGTGCCTCGGTCACGAGCGGCACGGTCGTCGAGCGACGGCCGCCGAAGATGAACGCCGAGATCGGGACGCCGGCCGGGTTGTCCCAGTCCGCGTCGAGTACCGGGTTCTGCGTGGCCGCGACCGTGAAGCGCGCGTTCGGATGGGCCGCCTTCCTCCCGGTCTCGCGGGCCGACTCGGGTGTCCAGTCCTTCCCTTGCCAATCGATCAGATGCGAAGGCGGCTCCTTCGTCAGCCCTTCCCACCACACGTCACCGTCGTCGGTCAGCGCGACGTTGGTGAAGATCGTGTTCGAGCGCATCGACGCCATGCAGTTGTAGTTGGTCTTCTCGTTGGTCCCTGGGGCGACGCCGAAGTAGCCCGCCTCGGGATTGATCGCGTAGAGCTTCCCGTCGCTGCCCGGCTTGATCCACGCGATGTCGTCGCCGATCGTCGTGACCTTCCAGTCCTCGAACCCCGCGGGCGGGATCAGCATCGCGAAGTTGGTCTTGCCGCACGCCGACGGAAACGCGGCCGCGACGTAGTGCTTCCTGCCCTCGGGGTTCTCGACGCCGAGGATCAGCATGTGCTCGGCGAGCCAGCCTTCGTCACGGCCCATCGTCGACGCGATGCGCAGCGCGAAGCATTTCTTGCCGAGCAGCGCGTTGCCGCCGTAGCCGGATCCGTAGCTCCAGATCTCGCGCGTCTCGGGAAAGTGGACGATGTACTTGGTCGCATTGCACGGCCAGGGCACGTCCTTCTCGCCGGCTTCGAGCGGCTTGCCGACCGAATGCACGCACGGCACGAAGCGGCCGTTGGCTCCGAGCACGTCGTACACCGCGCGGCCCATGCGGGTCATCAGCTTCATGTTGACCGCGACGTACGGCGAGTCGGACAGTTCGACCCCGATGTGCGCGATCGGCGAGCCGAGCGGCCCCATCGAGAACGCGACCACGTACATCGTGCGGCCGCGCATGCAACCGGCGAAGAGCTCGTCGAGCGTCGTGCGCATCGTCGCGGGCTCGATCCAGTGATTGGTCGGGCCGGCGTCCGCATGCTGCTCGGTGCAGATGAAGGTGCGGTCCTCGACCCGGGCCACGTCGCTCGGGTCGGACAACGCGAGGAAGGAATTGGGCCGCTTCTCGGCGTTGAGCCGCCGCATCGTGCCGCCCTGGACCATCAGTTCGCAGAGCCGGTCGTATTCGGCGTCCGACCCATCGCACCAGACCACCTCGTCGGGCTGCGTGAGACGGGCCGTGTCGGTGACCCAACTGATCAACTTCTGATTCCTGACCCAGGAAGGCGCGGACGAGCCGGCCGATGGCGATACGACAGCGTTCATGACGAATCTCCTAGATCGCGAAGGCGCGACTGAAACGAATCGATACTCGTGTTGGCCAGCTTCGACCGGATCGACAAGCAGTTGCAAGATCCGCGCCGAGCGCCCGTTCATGGCTGCGACGAGCGCCTCGTGAAGAGCCTTGGCCACGCAGGGGGCGTGCAATGTAACATGGGGTGGAGCGCCTTCGGTACCCGCTTCCGGTTCCCGCAACGGCGCCCCGCGTTGGTTCGGATTTCGCCCCGTCAACGTGCCCGCCCGTCGATCTCCAAGGCCGATGAAGATCTCGATACTCGACGATTACCAGGATGCGGTCCGCAAGCTCGACTGCTTCGGCCTCCTCGTCGGCCAGGAGGTGAAGGTCTTCAACAACACGGTGAAGGGCGCGGGGCAACTGGGTGTAAGACTTTCCGATTCCGAAGCGCTGGTACTGATTCGCGAACGCACCCGCATCAACCGCGACCTGCTCGGGAAACTGCCGAAGCTGAAGCTGATCGCGCAGACCGGCAAGGCCGGGTCGCATATCGACCTGGACGCCTGCACGGAGCGCGGCGTGATGGTGGTCGACGGGACCGGCGCGCCGGCCGCGGCCGCCGAGTTGACGTGGGCGCTGTTGATGGCGGCGATGCGACGGCTGCCGCAATACATCTCGAACCTGAAGCACGGCGTCTGGCAACAGAGCGGCCTGAAGAGTTCGCATGATCCGCCGAACCATGGCGTCGGCGATCTGCTGGCCGGCAAGACGCTCGGCATCTGGGGCTTCGGCAAGATCGGTCGGATGGTGGCCGGCTACGGCACCGCGTTCGGGATGGACGTCCTCGTGTGGGGCCGCGACGCATCGTTGGCCGCAGCGCGCGAGCGGTCGTACGCCGTGGCCGCCGACCGACGCGACTTCTTCGCACGGTCCGACGTCGTCACGCTGCACCTGCGCCTGAACGACGAGACGCGCGGCATGGTCACCTACGAAGACCTGCAGGCGATGAAGCCGACCTCGCTTCTCGTCAACACCAGTCGCGCCGAACTGATCGCGACCGGCGCGCTGATCCAGGCGCTGAACAACTCGCGCCCCGGCCTCGCGGCGGTCGACGTCTTCGAGAGTGAGCCCCCGCTCGCAGGCCAACCGCTGTTGCGCATGGAGAACGTGATCTGCACCCCGCACATCGGCTTCGTCGAGAAGACCAGCTACGAGGCGATGTTCTCGGCTGCCTTCCGCAACATCCTCGCGTACGTCGAAGGCAATCCGACCAACGTCGTCAACCCCGAGGTGCTGAAGCAGCGACGCTGATCAAGGCATCAGCTTCCACTTGCCGTCCTCGACCACGACCATCACGCGCGAACGCTGGTCGAGGCCGCTGTGGTCGGCCGCGGTCATGTTCATCACCCCCTGCGTGATCGTCAGGTTCTTCACGTTCTCGATGCTGTCGCGGAGCGCGACCCGGAACTCTTTCGTGCCGGGCTTGGCCTTCGCCAGCGCGCCCGGCAACGCGGCCTGCAGCAACAGGCTCGCATCCCAGAGATGCGCGCCGAAGGTGGCGACGCTGCCCGGGCCGTAGGCCTGCTCGTAGAGACGCGTGTACTCGAGCGCGAGCTTCTTGCTCGAATTGCTGTCCGGCAACTGGCTCGCGACCAGCACCGGTCCGACCGGCACGATGCTGCCGTCGACGTCCTTGCCACCGACGCGCAGGAAGTCGTTGTTCGCCACGCCGTGCGTCTGGTAGATCGCGCCCTTGTAGCCGCGCTCCTTCAGGGCCTTGGCCGGCAGCACCGCGGGCGTCCCGCGGCTCGCGATCAGGATCGCGTCGGGCTTCGCCGCGACGACGCGCAGCACCTGGCCGGTGACGCGCGCGTCGGGCGGCTGGGAAGCCCCGTTCGCGACCATCCCGCGGTGCTTCTCGGCCGCGAGCCGGGTCATCTCGTTGACCCAGTTCTGCCCATAGCTGTCGGACAACGCGATGATCCCGACCGTGCCGACCTTCTGGGCTGCCATGTGATCGACGACCGCGCCGGCCATCAGCGAATCGTTCTGCGGCGTCTTGAAGATCCAGCGCTTCTTCGCGTCCATCGGCGTGATCAGTGCTGCGGCCGCCGCGAGGCTGATCACCGGCGTCTCGGCGTCCACGGCCGGGTCGGTCATCGCGATCGCGTTCGGCGTCGTCGACGGTCCGATCACGACGTCGACGTGCTCCTCGTCGATCAGCTTCTTGATGTCGCGGACCGCGGTCGTCGTGTCGGACGCGTCGTCGAGGACGATGTACTCGACCTTCTGCCCCGCCATCTCCTTCGGCAGCAACGCAGCGGTGTTCTTCTGCGGAATGCCGAGCGATGCGGCGGGCCCGGTGGCGGCCACGACGATGCCCACCTTCAGGTCGGCGCGCGCATCGGCGCTCGCGAGGAACGCGACGACGGCAATGCCGGCCAGCAAGGCCGTACCGATCCTGCGGATGCTCTTCTTTTGTTGACTGCTCATGGTGTCTCCTCCGGTTGACTGCCGATCGTTCGAATCCCGCCCATCACGCCGGTCGCTTCGGTCGCACGAACACCAGCGGCTTCGCGACGATCGGCCGCGGCAACGCGCCGTGCCGGGCGATGTCGCGGTCGAGCGTCTTGCCGTCCGGATCGGCCAGCGCCGCGATGCGCGCCGAGTCGAGTGCGGCGGCGAGCGCCGCTGCGCCGTCGTCCTGGCCGGCGAAGCGCACGAGCGCGGCTTCATCGGTCAGCGTGTCGAGGATGCGCGCGAAGTTCTCGTGGCCGCGCGCGTGCGTCTCGCCGTAGCCCTTGATCAGCCGACCGCACAGGGCGAGCGCATGCGCCGGCGCCCAGCCGAGGACCGCCAAGCGCTCGATCGCATCGAGCCAGCGTTCGATCGCCGCCTGCTCGCTCGCGTAGCGCTGGCTCGCCGGGCGAAAGCGTCGCATCCCGGCGACGGTCCGCAACGCGAGGTGCCCGAAACGCGAGTCGCTGCGCAACTTCAACGGGAACGCGAGCGACGGCTTGCCGCGCCGCATGCGGGCTGCGTCCCAAGCGAGCACCCGCTTCGACAGGGAAGCGGGCAGCGCGCCGGCAAGCTCGGCCACGCGCGGCTTGAAGTAGTCGTGGACCGCGACGAGCTCGTCGTCCGTCGCGCCGACCTCTTCGCGGATGCGGCCGTAGCGCTCGGGACGCGTCTTCAGGTCGGCGACCCGCACCATGTCGTCGAACGCCATCCACAGCGCGAGGAAGCGCGCGGTCTCGGTGGTCAATGCGTGGACGTGCAGGCCGTGCGGATCCACCTGCTGCTCGATCGCGAGGACACGGCGGACGCGTTGCCGATACAGGTCGGCGTAGCGCTCGTCCTGATAGTCGAGCAGCCGCCCGACGCCGTGGCCGACCATCGTCCGGACGTCCGCGGGCCATGCCTCGTCGCGTGGAGGAACCGTCGGCGATCGAACCGGGACGACAGGACGCGCCTCGCCCGAAGCCCGCGCATGGCCACGCGCGAAGCCGTCGAGGCTCGCATCGACGCCTTTGCCTGCCGCCCGAATGGCTTCCTCGCAATGCGAGCGGTCGAACGGCAACAGTCCCGAACCGGCCACTGCGCCGAACATCACCGCGCTGATCACGGTGCGTGCGTCGCGCGCCTCGTCGTTCATGTCGAAGCCGACGTGGCGACGGCTGTGCTCGACCAGCACGCCCTGCAACACGGCACTGTCCTCGCGGCCGTCGCCCATCGCGCCTTTCTCGCGGTTCGTCAGCGCGCGCGACGTGGACGTGATCACGGTCGTGCGGGCCCGATCGACGAAGCCCGCCTGTGCGACACGAACCGCTTCGAGCAGCTCGGACGCGATCAACAGGTCGATGCGGCCGGCCACCGGCGCGAGGTTCAGGACCGGACGTCGACCGTGCAACGACGCCGTCGGCTGCGGGAAGATCTCGACGTAGTAGGTCGTGGCCCCGGTGCGTTGCGCGACGCCGGGAATCGACGTGCTCTGCACCGGATAGCCGGCATGCAACGCGGCCTCGACGATCCACTGCGTCAGCACGCCGCCGCCTTCGCCGCCGAGCGCCGCGATCAGGATCGTGATCGGCTGGTCGTCTCGGTGCGCCCGCTCGGCCGGCACCGACGACATCATCGTGCGTGCATTCATGACTGCAGCGTCTCGGGCTGGTTGACCTTCGCGGCCTTCGCATCGTCGGGCACGCGCGCGTGTCGCGCCACGCCGCTGGTCGTCAGCCACGCACGGAAGCGATCCCAGCCGGTCGGGTTGCGCGTGACCTCGATCCGGTAGAACGACGGGCACAAGGTCGCGGCATGCGCGTTGGAGCCGCAGAGGCCGCAACCGACGCAGCCTTCGGTGATCGTCACGACCGGATCGACCTTCAGCGGATCGTCCGCGTCCTTCAGCGTCAGCGTCGGACAGCCCGACAGCCGGATGCATGAGTGATCGCCCGAACAGGTGTCCTCGTCGACGCCGTACTTGACGCGCGTCGTGCGCTTGCCGGCCTTGACGCGCGCGGCCTGGATCGGCTTGATGCGGCGCTGGCGTTCGAGCTGGCACTCGCCTTCGCCGACGATCACCTTCAGTCCCGCGGTCCCGGTCGTGAACGCCTCGGTCAACGCGGCCATCATCGCCTCGACGTCGTAGGTGTAGACCGTCTTCAGCCACGGCACGCCCATGCCGGTCAGCGTGTCCTCGATCGCACGGTTGTTCTCGGTCAGCGTCTGGCTGTTCGGCTTGAAGAGCCGTGACTTCTCGACCACCTGCACTTCGTCGTCGTGCGGCGACGAGAGGATCTCCTGCGTCCCGGTCGCCGACGTGTAGCCGTTCTTCAGGATCAGCAACACCACGTCGTCCTGGTTGAACAGCGCCGACTGCACGCCCGACAACAGGCCGTTGTGCCAGAAGCCGCCGTCGCCCAT
>CAXTPX010000069.1:0-9208 GCA_964246005.1 uncultured Burkholderiaceae bacterium
CTCTCTGGAGACCGGCATGAGGAAGACGATTTCGGGGCTGGTGCTGTTGCTGGCCACTTCGTGCGTCGGCGCCGCGCCCATCTATTACGAAGTGAACCGGTTCCAGGCCGGCCCCGTCACACTCGTCGGAACCATCGAGACAGACGGGACAATCGGCGTGATCCATGCGGCGAACGTGCTGTCCTGGTCTTTCGTCCTGGGCAATCCGTTGAACGGCGTCACGGAGACGCTCTCAAGTTCAACCGGCGTCCTGACGATCCAGGGGTCCAGGCTGATCGCCCGAACGACGGACTTGCAATTCCTCTTCGACGACCCGCTTCACGGGCAGAACGGCGTCCGATTTCTCGGTCCCGTTGGTCAATTTCTAGCACCGTATTGGTCGTTCGCAAGCGGTGCCACTGCTGATGGTTCTGGCGTTGAGACGGTTCAATCGAACTTCGCGGAAGACTTTGGATTTGTCACAAGCGACGAATTCATCGCTTTCGCAGCGCCTGCCGCTTCGGTCGCAGAGCCAGCACCCTTTGCACTGATCGCAGCGGGCCTGATATTCGGCATCGCGACTCGACGGCATGCTGGTCGGGCCGACGCTCGACCGTAGCTTTTCGTGCGTGGTCGCTACCAGCTTGGAGAGCGCTGGCAGGAAGACTGGGAGGTTGCCAACTTTCGACTTGGCGGTATGAAGCCTCCAACGGCACCGAAGCCATCCGCCTCTTCCATGTCCATCGCCCCAACGTCACGCTGATGGATATGCGGCTGCCCGTCATGACCGGCATCGACGCGATGATCGAGATTCGCAAGGGGGTTGCCGACGCTCGCATCATCACCCTCACGAACATCCTCGCCCGGCGTCGCTTCGCTTCACAAGGTTTAGCCGCGTTATTACACGGCATGCGCACGACGAACCCGGAACCGATCAACGCGGACCTGCTGGCGTTCATCGAGAATTGAGGAAGCCAGCCGAACGCAGCCATCCTTGTCGATCACGTGAGCTCGATACAGGGCGAATCCCGCCAACGCGAACGGAAGGACCAGCAGGAGACCGTTCGGCTCGGGAACGGTCGAGACGGCGACCGCCGGCGGGTAGACAGCGCCCGACTGGGTCGTGTAGGCAAGCGCCAATGGATTGCCGGCGAGGTCCGTAAACGTCAGCGACGAGATGTAGGCGTCGACACGGGCCTCCTGGACACGGCTGTCGTTGCCGCCAGCCAAGGCGACCGCCACCTCGTAGAGCTCCAGACTGAATCCATTTTCGGGCGAGAAGGTCTCGTACGCAGTGCAAAGGCCGGTGCCCCGAACGTCGCAGCCGGCACCAATCGACATAAAGCCGGAAAGGGTCAGGAACGTTTGGGTATTGCTGTTGCCGACGACGTTACCGACGACCGTGACGACGGCCTGCGACGGATGGGGTCCGGTGAACGTGAAGACATCGTCCAGCTGGCTATAGGCACTGTTGGAGACGACCGCACTGGGCTGAATGGAGAAGGTTGTCCGCGCCGCGGCATGCAGGCCGCTCGCATCATCGTAAGCCGTCGCGAAACTCTCGACCTGCAGAACGGAATCGATCACGTCGCAGGAGAGGGGTCCGGAAGAAACCTGGTGGGCTGGACAAACCTTCGGGACATAGGTGGCCGGGTAGATCGCATAGGCATTGCTGTCGAGCTGGTTGACGAACGAAGCATGGGCGGCAGGCGCAGCGACGAGCGGCAAGACGGCAATGGCGCCGATGCCGGCTCGCAAGGCGATGCGCCGCATGGCACTCCGACGCGCTTCGACGCAGTTCGAATTCAGCATGCTTCCTCCTGATCGCTTCTTCGGGCCGTGGGGTAGCGTATTTCGACGGCTCGGGCGGGTCAATGCCTGACTGACGACACTTGCAAACGATCGTGTCGGTCGTGTTGTCGGCCACCGTGCACGGCTGGCCGACGATCGTCATTCGCCAACGGCGGAGAGTCGAAGTTCTGCTACGTCAGTGCGATTGTCAACGGCATGAGCCCCTCGTCGAACACCGATCGCCAGCGTTGCCCCGCCTCGATCGGCCATGCATCGGTCCACGTGCCGGTCGTCACGACATCACCGGCCGCGAGCGACGGCGCGCCCGGACAGTGCTGCAGCTCGCGCGCGAAGTGATGCAGCGCGTGCAGCGGACCGTCGAGCACGTTGCTGCCGACACCCTCGTCGATCAATGTCTCGTCGCGGTACAAGCGCACACGCATCGACGCGAGTCGCGCATCGAGCGCTTCGCCACTGGGTGCGAACGTCGCGATCGGCACCGTCTTGCCGATCAACAGCCGCGCGTGCAGACCACCATCGGCGATCGTCTCGGCCGCCGTGAACTTCCAGTCCTTGCGATGCGACTGCACGACCTCGAAACTCGGCGCCAGCCACTCGAGGCTGTCGAACAACTGTTCGAGAGTCGCATCGAGTGGCGGGGTCCGACCGAAGCCAAACGCGACCTCGGGCTCGAGCCGTGGTTGGCACGACGGATGCAGGACGACGGTCCCTTCCGACGCGGCACGGCTCAGCGTCGTATCCCACACCGTTCCCCAGATGGGCGCGAAGACCTGATAGCGGTCCCAGATCGTCCGGTTCGCGAAGCCGATCTTGTAGCCGACCGGCCGCTCACCGCGCGCGATGCGGAGCGCACGGACCGCGAGCGCGTCTCGATACGCCGCTGCGACGTCGGTGCGCGGCGCGTCCGGCTCGACCGGCCACGGATCGCCCCGGTCGAGGTGTTCGAGGATGGCCAGTGGATTCATTCGGCGAGGATAGCGCGCGAGGTCGCACGACGTGCACCGAGGCTCGACCACCGCTGATCCCACCCGCTTTTGAGACCGGCAGCGAACGCGGGGCGACTGCGTGTCGATACCTTCATGACTCCTTACACGAACGGAGACTTCCATGAAACGACTCAGCATCCTCATCACGGCCAGCCTCGCTGCGCTGCCCCTGATCGCTGCCGCCCAGACAGTCAACGCACCCGGCGGGCAAGCCGCCACCGCATTGCCGCCGGACGTCAGCGCACCCGATCCGACAGCATCGACGCGAAAGTCCCGTCTCGCGCGGAAGGCAACGGCCAAGTCGCCTGCGACCAGCCGCAACACCGAACCCGGCGTGAACGCGGACACCGCGGTCACGAAGGGACCGAATGTCGCCAACACCGGTCAGACGCAGCCGCGCGGCACCACGCCGGACACGCCGACGAAGAAAGCCGAATGATCCTCGCCAGCGGAAATTCAGGCCAAGCGGCCTCGGCCGCTTTTTTGATCGACTAGAGATCCAGCACCAACAGCTCGCTCTCGCAACGCGAAACGCACAGCGTCATGTATTCCTCGTGCTCGGCGTCGTCGAGGATGTAGTCGCGGTGGTCGACCTTGCCCGACTTGTAGCGCGTCCTGCAGGTTCCGCACAGGCCCGACTGGCAGGACGTCTCGACCGGCACGCCCTCGGCGTTGAGCTTGTCGGCGATCGATTCGTCCGGGCCGATCGCGATGCGCCGCCCGCTGCTCGCGAGTTCGACCATGAAGCCGCCCGGCGCGACGGATGCCGCCTTCGCGGAATCGACCGGCGGCTTGAAGTGTTCGAAGTGGACGACCGCCGGGTTCCAGCCGGCCGAGGCTTCCGCACACGCCTTCATGAAGCCGGAAGGGCCGCAGTAGTAGACGTGCGTGCCCGGTGCCGGATCGGCCAGCAACTGCCCGATGTCGAGTCCGCGCGACGGATCGCCGCCGTCGAAGTGGTAGTGCAGCCGGCCGCGCTCGGCGAGACCGGCCATCTCGTCCTCGAACGCGGCGAACGCGCGGTCCTTCGCGCAGTAGTGCAATTCGTAGTCGATCCCGGCGGCCTCCAACCGGTGGGCCATCGACTTCAGCGGCGTGACGCCGATGCCGCCCGCCAGCAGGATGACTTTCGCCGCCGACTCGTCGAGCGTGAAGTTGTTGCGAGGCCGGCTGATCCGGACGATGTCCTGCACGCGCAGCGTCTGATGCAGCCCGGTCGAGCCGCCGCGTCCGCCTTCGTCGTTCAGCACCGCGATCACATAGCGACGCCGCTCGGCCGGGTCGTTGCTCAACGAGTACTGACGCACGACCTCGCCGCCCTTCGGCAGGCGGAGGTGGATGTCGATGTGCGCACCGGACGTGAACGGCGGCAGCTCGCCGCCGTCGGGATCGGTCAGCTCGTACGAGTTAATGCCCCTGCCTTCGAAACGGATCTGCCGGACCAGCACGGACAGCGTCCCGGCCGTGCCGTCATCGGAGTCTTCGCTCATTGCAACCTTGTCAGGCGGCGATGGTTCGCTCGAGCTCGTCCATCTTCGCGCGCACGAACGCGTCCCGCGCTTCGCCCTTCATCCTGTCGCTCTCCGTGAGGATCGCGACGATCGCCTTGGCCGCCTTGCGACGACGCTGTACTTCTTCTTCGGGCGTGCTGCCTTCCGGAATCTCGAGCACGTTGCCCGAGCAGTAGCTGTTCGGCGCAGCGTCGACCGAGCGCAGCCATTCCGCGAAGCTGGCGGCGTCGGCGGCCGGGTTCGAACCGCGCACCGCATCGCGCAGCATCTTGCGGAACGCATACAGGCCCGCGTCGAACTTGGTTGGATGCTCGAGTGCGTGGACCGCGATCGGGCGCTGGCTGATGATCGCCTCGTAGTCGCCCGGCGCGTATTGCGCTTCCTTGTAGTTGGCGCGCTCGCGATGGTTGTCGGGGATCGGCGGCAGGTCCTCGAGCTTGTACTGCCCGAAGCGCTCGGGACGACGCATCGCGACCTGGCCTTCGAGGAAGTCGATCGTCTCGTAGCCGACCAGGTTCCTGTCGCAGATGCCGCGCGTGTCGATCGACGGACCCATCACGCGCCAGCCGATCATCTTGCTGTTGATATCGTCGACCGGCACCGTCCAGCGAATGATGTGGAAACGGCTGAAATGCTTCCTCGCGGAACCGTCCTCGGACGTGTACGCGTGCAGGCTCAGGTTCGGCAGCACCTGGTGTTGCACGCGAACGAACAGGCGATCCTTGTCGACGCGACGCGCACCGGCGCACGCGAGACCGCGACCCTGATGGATCGGCACGAACTGCATGTCGGGCGCGACTTCCATCGATGCGGCGCCGACCTCGTCGAACGTGGTGCCCTGGTAAGCGTTGGCGACGACGTTCTTGCCGGCGTGCAACGCGGTCGGGTGATAGTTGTCGGCCGCGTTGTCCTGCACCTGCAGCCAGTTGCAATGCTGGAAGTTGGAATACGGCACGAGTTCGTCGGTGGCGTCGACCGTGAAGTTGCCCTCCCACTCCGGGAACGGCGGCTCCTTGTCCGGCGGCCCCATGTAGGCGAACACCAGGCCGTGGCGCTCGAACGCCTTGTACGCGCCCTGCTGGATCGAGCACGCGAACTTCTGCGCTTCCTTCTCCTCGCCGGTCGGATAAGGCACGTGCAGGCAGGTGCCGTCGACGTCGAACACCATCCCGTGATAGCAGCAACGGATGCCGTGTTCCTGGATCGCGCCGTATTCGAGCGAGGCGCCGCGGTGGACGCAATGCGCGTGCAGCACGCCGATCGCGCCGCTGCCGTCGCGGAACGCGACCAGTTCCTCGCCCAGGATCTTGATGAAGCGCGGCGTATCGGTCAGTTCCAGCGCCATGCAGACCGGGTGCCAGAAGCCGCGCATGTACTCGCCCATCGGCGTGCCCGGTCCGGTCTCGGTCAGCTCGGGATCGTGGGCCGGCACCTTGCTCGTGTAGTAGCCGCCGTAGCGCTTCAGCTTGTTCGTCGTGCCGGCGAAGCTGCCGCCCGAATCCTTGTCCCGCAGGTCCTGATCCGCCGCCATGGCCGCCTCGTCTCGTCGTGTGTGGTTGGGAGCCGCGCTGATCAGCGGCACGGAGGCGCAGTCTAGCGAACTCTGTATACAGAGTCCAGAGTGCCGGAAAATATGTTTTGATGCGGGCTGCCCCTTCCCTATCCCTCTCCAGCAACCGTTCCCGCCCTCCCATGCAGTTCACCAAGTTGCCTGCACGGCTCGACTACGTGGAAGCAGTCTACAAGGGCCTGCTCGACGCCATCACCGACGGCTCGCTCGCGCCGGGCATCCGCATCACGCAGGAGCAGATCGCCGAGCAGTTCGACGTCTCGCGCTCGCCGGTGCTGCAGGCGCTGCGCCTGTTGAAGAAGGACGGTCTCGTCCAGGATGCGCCGGGCCGCGGCGTGCAGGTCACGCCGCTTTCGGTCGACTGGATCGCGAAGGTCTACGAGGTGCGCGGCGTGCTCGACGCGCTCGCGGCCCGGCTCGCCGCAGGGCGGCGCGCGACGATCGCCCGGGCGCTGTTCGTCGAAGGGCGGCGCGCATCGCGCGGCAGCGACGTGAAGGCGATGATCGATGCCGACCTCGCCTTCCACAACGCGATCTACGTCGCCTCGGGCAACGAACTGATCGCCGAGAGCGCGTACCTGCACTGGGTGCATCTGCGCCGCGTGATGGGTGCGGTGTTGCAGGGGTCGACGCAACGCAAGCACATCTGGGACGAACACGAGGCGATCGCGGTGGCGATCGCCTCCGGCGACGCGCGCCTCGCAGCCCGGCTCGCCCTGCAACACGCGAGCAACGCGCGCGCGAACGTCATCGAGCGGCTCGGCAAGGTGCTCGAGGCGGCGCCGCGGGATGCGACGGCGGGCGCTGTCGCGGCCTGACGAACCGCCGTGCGGAAGATCCCCAACTTCTTCGCACTGCGCGCGTTCGAGGCAGCAGCCCGCTTCCAGAGCTTCCGATTGGGCGCCGAGGAGCTGAACCTGACGCCGTCGGCGATCAGCCACCAGGTGCGCGAGCTCGAGGCGCACTTCGGCGTTCCGCTGTTCGTGCGCAGCAATCGGCGCGTCGAGACCACGGCTGAAGGCCGGCGCCTGTTCGAGAGCCTGACGCGCATCCTCGACGCGCTCGAGGCGTCGTGCAACGAGGTCATGCTCGGCGCCGGCGAGCAGGTCTTGACGGTCCATTGCGCGCCGAGCCTCGCGGTCAAGTGGCTCGGACCACGACTGCCGGCGTTCATGCAGGCGCATCCCAACGTCACGATCCGCCTCACGTCGGGGCCCGAGCCGATCGACCTGACGCGCGTCCGCGAGATCGATGTCGCGATCTCGTACGGCGCGGCGCGCGAAGGCGCGGGCATCCGCGTCGTGTCGCTCGGCCTCGAGCGCATCGTGCCGCTGTGCTCGCCGACGCTGCTCGAACCAGGCGACCAGCCCGCAGCACAGATCGCAAGGCTGCCGCTGATCGACTCCCAGCTCAGCCGCGTCTCGTGGCCCGACTGGTTCGCGCAGAACGGGCTCACGCTGCCGGCGGTGGCCCGGACCTCGTTCGATCGCGCCGCGCTCGCGATCTCGGCCGCCGTCGACGGCATGGGCGTCGCGCTCGAGAGCGTGCGCCTCGCCGAGCGCGAGATCGCACGCGGCGCACTGGTCGAGATCGGGCGCGACACCTTCGTCCCGCTCGCCCGCGACACCCACTTCCTTTCGTATCGCACCCAGCAGCAGGGCGTCGGAAAGATCGTCGTCTTCAACGAGTGGTTGTTGACGCAGGCAAGCGATCCGCGACCAATCGCCACATGAGCGGGACGCGCCCGGCACTTCGATGGGTGATTCCAGTTCGTGCGACGATGAATATTCGTCGTTTGTCAGCTGCGCACGGGCGGTCCGATGATTCGCGCTCGATTCGAGCTGCGACCTGCAGCCACTCCTGAAAGGAAGAGCCATGTCCGACGAAGTGATGGAACGCGTCTCGCTGTACCAGCCGACGCAGAAGGGTCTGAAATTTCCCGAAGTGCGCCGCTTCGCCAACCATGCCGAACACCGCCAGCACCTGAAGGAGCGCCTCGTCGCCGCCTGTCGCGCCTTCGCGCTGCACGGGCTCGACTACGGCTTCGCCGGCCACCTGACGATCCGCGATCCCGAATTCCCGCACCTGTACTGGACCAACCCGATGGCGGTCCACTTCTCGCTCGTGAAGATCTCGAACCTGATCCTGGTCGATCACAAGGGCGAAGTCATCCAGGGCTCGTACGCGGTCAACCGCGCCGGCTACGTGCTGCATGCCGCGGTCCACGAAGCGCATCCCGACATCGTCGCGATGTGTCATGCGCACAGCGTCTACGGCACGGCCTGGGCCGCGACCGGTCGCCTGCTCGACCCGATCTCGCAGGACGCCGCGGTGTTCTTCGAGGACCACGTCGTGATCGAGGACGAAGGTGGCCAGGTCGCCGTCGAGGAGCAGGCGGGCAAGTCGGTGTGCGAGTACTTCACCGGCGTGAAGGCCGCGATCCACCAGAATCACGGCCTCCTGACCGTCAGCCGCCACAGCATCGACGACGCGGCGTTCTGGTTCATCGCGCTCGAGCGCTGCTGCCGCCAGCAGTTGCTGATCGAGGCGTCGGGCATCAAGCCGATCATGGTGCCGCCGGAGAAGGCGCGCTACAGCCGCGAACACGTCGGCAGCCCGTACATCGGCTGGCTGCATTTCCAGGCGATCTACGACCAGCTGGTCGTCACGCAACCCGATATGTTCAACTGAATACGACGCAGTCGACCAGGGAGCAGCCGTATCGAGCCTTCGCAGTGGGCAGCAAACCAACCAATAACGATTCGATCAGGAGACAGGCAATGGAAACGAAGCGGCGCACCCTGCTGAAGGCGGCGGCCTCCGTCACGCTCGTCGGCCTCGGCAGCAAGACGGCCACGGCGCAGAGCGGGACGTACAACATGAAGGTCGCGACCAACGTCGCGAACACGCATCCGATCTATGCGCGGCTGAAGGAAGCGTCGGACAAGATCAAGACCGAGACCGATGGCAAGGTCAACATCAGCGTCTTTCCGAACGGCCAGCTCGGGTCGGACACCGACATGTTGAGCCAGGTGCGCTCCGGTGGCATCGACTTCCTGACGGTGCCGGGGGTCGTGCTCGCGAACCTCGTGCCGCTCGCGTCGCTGAACAGCGTCGGCTTCGCGTTTTCAGACTACGCGACGGTCTGGAAGGCGATGGACGGCGCCACCGGCAACGTGATCCGGCAGGCGATCCAGAAAGCCAACCTGGTGGTCTTCGACAAGGTCTGGGACAACGGCTTTCGCGAAATCACGTCGTACAAGCCGATCACGCAGGCGAGCGACCTCGCGGGCCTGAAGATCCGCGTGCCGGTCAGCCCCATCCTGTTGTCGATCTTCAAGTCGCTCGGG
>CAXTPX010000070.1:0-9200 GCA_964246005.1 uncultured Burkholderiaceae bacterium
TCGGCATTCCGCTCGGACTGTGGGCGGGGCTGAGGCCGGACTCGGTCGCCTGCCGGGCCATCCTCTCGGGCTCGCTGCTGGGGTTCAGCCTGCCGTCGTTCTGGGTCGGGCTGATGCTGATCATGCTGTTCTCGGTGACGCTCGACTGGCTGCCGAGCTCGGGCCGCGGCGCGACGGTGGACGTGCTCGGCATGAAGCTCTCGATCCTCACGCTCGACGGCTGGAAGCACCTGTTGCTGCCGGCGGTCAATCTCGCGCTGTTCACGCTCGCGCTGATCGTCCGGCTGGTGCGGGCCGGCACGCGCGAGGCGCTCTTGACCGACTACGTGCGCTTCGCGCGCGCGAAGGGGCTGTCAAACGCGCGCGTGGTCGGCGTGCACGTGCTGAAGAACATCCTGATTCCGATCGTCACGGTGGTGGGCCTCGAGTTCGGATCGGTGATCGCCTTCTCGATCGTCACCGAGTCGATCTTCGCGTGGCCCGGGATGGGCAAGCTGATCATCGACTCGATCGGCGTGCTCGACCGGCCGGTGATCGTGGCCTACCTGCTCGTGGTGGTGACGGTGTTCATCGTCGTCAACCTGCTGGTCGACATCGCGTACTCGGTGCTGGACCCGCGCGTGCGGCTGGATGGGGAGGCGGGGTGATGATTCCATTCCACCGTCGTTCCCGCGAGCGCGGGAACCCAGTGCCGTTGCGCGCCGATGCATCGAACAGGCAACGACGCTGGGTTCCCGCATTCGCGGGAACGACGGCCTATGGCGGCATGCAATGACCGAGGCCGCTTCCCCCCGACTCGACTTCCTCCGCGACTTCGCCGCGAGCCGCACCGCCCTCTTCGGGGTCGCCCTCCTGCTCGCGTTCGTCGCGGCCGCCCTCCTCGCCCCCTGGATCGTCCCGCAGAACCCCTACGACCTCGCGAAGCTCGACATCCTCGACGCGCGCCTCCCGCCGGGGTCGGTCGCGGGCGAAGGCGGGCTGCACTATCTGCTCGGCACCGACAGCCAGGGCCGCGACATGCTGTCGGCGATCGTCTACGGGCTGCGCATCAGCGTCACCATCGGCATCGTGTCGACCGCGTGCGCGGCATTGATCGGCATCGCCCTCGGTCTCGTCGCCGGGTACGCGGGCGGCCGCATCGACGCGCTGATCATGCGCATCGCCGATATCCAGCTGTCGTTCCCGTCGATCCTGATCGCGCTGATCCTGCTCGCGTTCCTGCGTCCCGGCCTCGGCAACATCGTCGCGGCGTTGATCGCGGTGCAGTGGGCCTACTATGCGCGGACCGTGCGCGCCACTGCGCTCGTCGAGCGCCGCAAGGAATACATCGAGGCGGCGCGCGGGCTGGGCTTGTCCACGTCGCGCATCGTGTTCCGCCACCTGCTGCCGAACTGCCTGCCGCCGCTGGTCGTGGTCGCGACGCTGCAGATCGCATCGGCGATCGCGCTCGAGGCGACGCTGTCGTTCCTCGGCCTCGGCGTGCCGATCACCGAGCCGTCGCTCGGCCTGTTGATCGCGAACGGCTTCCAGGTGCTGTTCTCGGGCAAGTACTGGATCAGCGTCTATCCCGGCATCGCGCTGGTCCTGCTGATCGTCGCACTGAACATCGTCGCGGACCGCCTGCGGGACCTGCTCGATCCGAAGTTGCGCGGGCGATGAACACGACTGTACCGCCGGTCCTCGACGTCGTCGGCCTGAAGACCCACTTCCCCTTCAAGGGCGGGTTGGTCCGCGCCGTCGATGGCGTCGACCTGCGCATCGAAGCGGGCGAAGTGCTCGGCCTCGTCGGCGAATCGGGATCCGGCAAATCGATCACCGGCCTGTCGGTCCTGCGACTGATCGACGCGCCGGGTCGCATCGTCGAAGGACGCATCGTCTTCAAAGGCACCGACCTGCTCGCGCTCGACGACGAAGCGATGCGACGCATCCGCGGCGACCGCATCGCGATGATCTTCCAGGACCCGATGATGACGTTGAACCCGGTCCTCTCGATCGGCACGCAGATGATCGAGGCCATGGCTGCGCATCCTCGCGTGCCGCCGCTGCCACGATCGGCGATGCACGCGCGCGCCATCGATGCGCTGACACGTGTCGGCATCGCTTCGCCGGAGGAGCGGCTCGCCGCCTACCCGCATCAATTGTCCGGCGGCATGCGGCAGCGGGTCGCGATCGCGATCGCCTTGCAGAACGAGCCCGACCTGATCCTCTGCGACGAGCCGACGACGGCGCTCGACGTCACGATCCAGGCGCAGATCCTCGCCGAGATGCAGTCGCTGATCCGCGCGTCGCGGATGGCGCTGCTGTGGATCACGCACGACCTCACGGTCGTCGCGGGGCTCGCGGACCGGGTCGCCGTGATGTACGCCGGCCGCATCGTCGAGTCGGGTACGACGGCGCAGATCCTCGAGGCACCGCGCCATCCGTATACGCGCGGGCTGATCGACTCGACGCCCGCGGCGGCGGCACGGCGAAGCGATGGCTCGCGACGTCTCGCGCAGATCGACGGGTCACCGCCGTCGCTCGCTCACTTGCCGGAAGGGTGTCCGTTTCGTCCCCGGTGTCCGAACGCAGAGGCCGACTGCTTCGTCGATCCGCCGCAGACCATCGACGCCGCCGGTCGCAGCCTGCGCTGCTTCCACCCGTGCGGCGCTAGCGAAGCGGCCGAGACGATGGCATGACGCCACCGCTCCTCGAACTGCGCGGCGTCGCGATGCGCTTCGCGACCACGCCCGACCTCTCGACCCGCATCGCCGACGGACTGCGGGGCCGGCATCCATCGCGCACCGTGCATGCGGTCGACGACGTCGACCTCGCGATCGGGCCCGGCGAAGTCGTCGGACTGGTCGGCGAGTCGGGCTGCGGCAAATCGACGCTCGGTCGCATCGTCGCGGGGCTGCATCGTCCGAGCACGGGGGAGCGCTGGTGGAAAGACCGTTCGATCACGACCGAGGGGCCCGAGGCGAAGCGCCAGCGGCTCGCGATCCAGATGATCTTCCAGGACCCGTACGCGTCGCTCAATCCCCGCATGCGTGTCGCGGACCTGATCGCCGAGGCGCCGGTCACGCACGGCCTGTGGCCGCGCCGCGAGCGCGACCCCCGCACGATCGCATTGCTCGAACAGGTCGGGCTCGACGCGTCGGCGCTGCGCCGCTACCCGCACCAGTTCTCCGGCGGACAACGCGCGCGGATCGGCATCGCCCGGGCGCTCGCGGTCGCGCCCGAGCTGCTCGTGTGCGACGAGGCGGTGGCCGCGCTCGACGTATCGACCCAGGCGCAGGTGCTGAACCTCTTCATGGACTTGCGGGAGCAGGCGAGTGCCGCCGCGAGCCTGACCTACCTCTTCATCAGCCACGACCTCGGCGTCGTGCGCCACCTGTCGGACCGCGTGCTGATCATGTACCTCGGGCGCATCGTCGAGTCGGCGCCGACCGCTACGCTGTTCGACGCGCCGAACCATCCGTACACGGTCGCCCTGCTCGCCGAGACGCCGACGCTCGCGGTCGGCAAGCGCGCCTACCAGACGATCCGCGGCGAGATCCCGTCGCCGATGAACCCGCCGACCGGGTGCCACTTCCATCCGCGCTGCCCGCGTGCCCAGGACGTACCGGACCAGCGCTGCAGTCGCGAGCGACCGCTGTTGAAGTCGATCGCGATCGGACACGAGGCAGCCTGCCACCTCAATGATCGATGACCGAGCGAAGCGTAGACTGGCCCGTTTCCTGCACGCGGTTCCGACATGAACACCAGACTTCCGACCTACGCCGCCGACCCCGCCATCGAATCGGTCCGCGACGAGCCGTCAGCCGACGCGCTGGCGATGATCAACCACCTGATCGCGTTCGACACCACGTCGCGTGAATCCAACCTCGGCCTGATCGAATGGGCGCGCGACCATCTCGAACGACTCGGCGCGCAGACGCGCCTCACGTACGACGCCAAGGGCATCAAGGCCAACCTGTTCGCGACGCTCGGTGAAGGCAGCAGGCCGGGCGTGATCCTGTCGGGACACACCGACACGGTGCCGGTCGACGGCCAGGACTGGCGCACCGATCCGTTCACGCCGACCGTCGTCGACGACCGGCTTTACGCGCGCGGCTCGGCCGACATGAAGGGCTTCCTCGGCATCGCGCTGCATCACGCGCCGGTGTTCGTGGACTCGATCGACGCGGGCAGACTCGACGCGCCGATCCACTACTCGCTGTCGTACGACGAGGAGATCGGCTGCATCGGCGTGCGGGGGCTGCTCGCCGACCTCGATGCGATCGGCCTGGTGGCTGCGGGCTGCATCGTCGGCGAGCCGACCAGCATGCAGCCGATCATCGCGCACAAGGGCACGCACCGTTTCCACTGCCATGTGCACGGGCGTGAAGCGCACTCGAGCTACACGACGCACGGCGTCAACGCGATCGAGTACGCGGCGCGGCTGGTGGTCTTCATCCGCGACCTCGCCGATCGGCTCGCGGCGACCGAGGTTCGCGACTACGGCTTCACGGTGCCGTACTCGACGTTGTCGACCGGGATCATCAAGGGTGGCATCGCGGCCAACGTGATCCCGAAGGAATGCCAGGTGCAGTTCGACATGCGGACGCTGCCGAACGCGTCGGCCGACGCGCTGTACGCGGAGATCCGCGACTACGCGGCGAAGCTCGAGGCCGACATGCAGAAGGAAGACGCGTCGGGCCGCATCGAGATGACGTGGGAGAGCTCGACCGACGGCCTCGCGGCGAATGAGAGCGACGCGATCGTCCAGCTCGCGAAGAAGCTGTCGCGCCACGACGAGACCGGCAAGGTCTCGTACGGCACCGAGGCCGGCCTGTTCCAGCAGATCGGCATCCCCACGGTGATCTGCGGCCCCGGCGACATCGCGCAGGCGCACGGCCCCGACGAGTTCGTGACGCTCGGCCAGCTCGCGCAGTGCGAGCGCTTCATGGAGCGACTCGCGGCGGGTTCTGCGGTCGCGCGATGATCCGCTAGCGTTCGGCGGGCGTGGTCACGGATTCGCGCAAGGTCCTCTTCGGGACACCCACTCCGCAGAGAGACGAGCTCTTGAGCGACGCGGTCGTTCCGGCCCGGTCGTGGCTCGGCAACGCCTGGGATGCCGCGCTGGCCTGGATCCGCGCGTTCGCCCGGCATGGCGATCCGTTGGTGGAGGCGAGCAACTGGGTGGCGATCCTCATCGGCACGCACCTGCCGTTCTGGCCGCTCTACGTGCGGTGGTCGGCAGGCGCGCAAGCCTTTCCGAGCGCCTTCTGGACGATGGCCCTCGCACCGGCGTTCCTGGTCATCCCGCTCATCGCGCGTCGCAGCGGATTGCTCGGACGCGTCGCCACGCCGGTGGCGGGGATCGCGAACACCGTGTTCACCGTCTGGATCCTCGGCGCGGATTCCGGCACGGCCCTGTTTCTCGCCCCGTGCACGGCGCTGGCCGCGATCTCCTTCCGGCGGAGCGAACGTTGGCTGATGCTCGTGCTGACGATCCTGCCGCTGGGGGTCTTCTATGGCCTGCAGCATGTGCCGCTCGCGCCGCTGCATCGCTACGACGCCGAGGCCGCGAAGCAATTGTTCGCCCTGAACGTGATCAGCGTCAGCGTGCTCGCCGCGGCGTTCGGGTGGCTGCAGTGCGACATCTATCGGCGGATGGAGAAGGCTCGGGCGGCGCCCGACGCAGGCGGCTGAACGCGCCAGCTCGCGATGGCCGCTGCGGCGGCGATCGTCCCGACGGTCGCTCCCGACCCGAGCGACGACCACGCCGTTCCGCGAAGCGCCGCCGCCGATTTGCTATCGTCGTTCACGATGGCGGACGAACGACGACAACTGGAAGCGGCGATCGCGTCGCTCGCATCGCAACGCGCGCTCCTCGGCGACGCGGTCGTCGATGCGATGCTGGCGGCTGCACGCGACAAGCTCGCCTCGCTGGCCCAGCCCGGTGCGACGGGGCCGCGGCTGAAGCAACTCACGATCCTGTTCGTCGACGTGGTCGGATCCACGCGCTTCGCGCAGCACCTCGACCCGGAAGAGGTCGCGACCGTGATGGACGACGCGCTCGCGCGCGCGACGAAACGCGTCGAGGCGCACTCGGGCAGGACGCTTCAGTACGCGGGCGACAGCGTCCTCGCCGTGTTCGGCTTCGACGAGGCGCGCGAGGACGACCCCGAACGCGCGGTGCGTTGCGGCCTCGACCTGCTGGCCCTCGGGCGCCAGCTTCGCGCCGAGATCGAGGCGACCTACCGACATGCGGACTTCGACTTCCGCATCGGCGTCCACACCGGCGACGTGCTGGTCGGCAGCGACGTCGCCGACGGCCTGGTCCGGGGTCACGCCGTCCACGTCGCTGCGCGGATGGAGCAGACCGCTCCAGCCGGCCGCCTGCGAATCAGTCATGCCTGCCACGAGCAGCTTCGTGGACTGTTCGAGGTCGAGGCACAGCCGCCGCTGACGATCAAGGGCGTCGACGAGCCGGTCCGAAGTTATCTCGTCGTGCGGGCCAGGCCGCGCTCGTTCCGCATCGGCGCCCGTGGCATCGAAGGCGTCTCGACCCGCATGATCGGCAGGGATGCGGAGCTCGAGGTGCTGCAGGCGGCGTTCCTCCGGCTGTTCCAGCACGGGCGCCTCGACATCTTCACAGTGGTGGCCGACGCCGGCATCGGCAAGAGCCGGCTCCTCCAGGAATTCCACGACTGGTCGGACGCGCGGCCCGAAACGTTCCTGCTGTTCCAGGGGCGGGCCAGCCCGCAGACGCAAGGCCAGCCGTTCGGGTTGCTGCGCGACATCGTCGCCTGGCGCTTCAAGATCGCCGACGACGATACGGTCGAAGCGGCCAGGCAGAAGCTGGAACGCGGCATCGTGCCGCTGTTCGAGGACGAGGGTCCCGATCCCGCGGCCGCACACGCCCACCTGCTCGGCCATCTGATCGGGGTCGAGTGGCGCGAGAGCCCGCACATCAAGGGCATCCTCGACGACCCGCGGCAGCTGCGCAATCGCGCGTTCCACGCGGCGGCGCAGATGTTCCGCCGCCTGCACGCGCGGAGCGGCAACCCGATCGTGCTGCAGATCGAGGACCTGCACTGGGCCGACAACGAGAGCCTCGACTTTCTCGCGTACCTGACGGAGGTCGACCGCGACGTCCCGATGCTGGTGCTGGCGTTCACCCGTCCGACGCTGTTCGAGCGCCGACCCGGCTGGATCGGCGAGGGCTCGCGGCAGGCGCTCGAGCTGAAGGCGCTCGACCAGGGCTACAGCCGCGACCTCGCGAGCGAGCTCTTGAAGAAGCTGCCGCGCGTTCCGGCTGCGCTGCGGGAACTGATCATCGGCGGGTCCGAAGGCAATCCCTTCTACATGGAAGAGCTGGTCAAGATGCTGATCGACCAGGGCGCCATCCTCACCGGTGACCCGTGGAGCGTCGATGCGGACAAGCTGCGGGTCGTCGACGTGCCGTCCACGTTGACCGGCGTGCTGCAGGCGCGGCTGGACAGCCTGCCGGCGCAGGAGCGGGGCACGCTGCAGGCAGCGAGCGTGATCGGCCCGGTGTTCTGGGACCGCGCGCTGCACGCGCTCGACGATCGGGCATCGGCCACGCTGCCGGCCCTGGTCGCACGCCAGTTGGCGTTGCCCCGTACGGACGTGGAGATGGACGATCTGCACGAGTTCGCGTTCCGGCATGCGATGCTGCATCAGGTGACCTACGCGACGCTGTTGAAGCGGACCCGGCGGACGTTGCACGGCCAGGTCGCCCGCTGGCTGGTCGCGCAGACCGGCCTGCGCGCCAACGACTTCCTGGCTGCCGCCGCTGCCCACTTCGAGGAGGCCGGCGACAGCGCCGAGGCAGCCGAATATCACGCGAGGGCGGCCGAGCAGGCGCGAGCGCGCATGGCGCATCAGGCCGTGTTGCTGCACGTCGGGCGGGCGCTCGCGTTGATGGAACACACGCCGGACATCGAGAGCCCGCTTCTGCGTTGGCGGCTCCTCGTAGCGCACGAGGCGACGCTCGAGATCCAGGGTGACCGACCGGGCCAACGAGCCGCGATCGAGGCGCTGCTGCAGGTGGCCGAAGCGCTCGACGACGACCGACGGCGCGCCTATGTCGCGTGGCGTCGCAGCGACCTGTCGCGCCGCATCGCCGACTTCCCCACGATGGAGAGCGCGGCGCTCCGAGCGGTCGAGTGCGCCGCGCGGGTGGGCGACGTGGAGCTTCGCCTCAAATCCCAACGGATGATCGCCACGGCGCGCGCGGCCCAGGGCGACCTCGACGGTGGCCAGGCGCTCGCCGAACGGACGCTGGACGAGGCCCGCACGCGCGGCCTCCGGAAGGTCGAAGGCGATTGCCTGAACACGCTCGGAGTCATCGCGGACAGTCGTGGCGACGCCATGGGTTTCCTGGAGCGGATGGAGCAATCGTTCGCTGCCTATCAGCTGGCCGGCGACCGCCGGGGAGCGGCCATTGCGAAGAGCAATCTCGGCGTCGGCTGGGTCGCCCTCGGCGCGCTGGAGCGCGGCCGCAGCGACCTGACGGAGGGGCTGCGCCTGATCCGCGAGAACGGGGACCGCGCCCTCGAATGCAGCCCGTTGCGCGTGCTGGCGATGCTGTCGTCCTGGCAAGGCAACGATGCCGAGGCATTGACACTCGCCCGGAAGGCGGTGGATACGGCGGTCGCCGTCGGTGCGCGAGACTGGGAGGCGGTCGCACTCGGACACCTCGGCGATGCGGAAGTCGCGCTGGGTCGGCACGACGAGGCCGCTCGCGCGTTCGAGTCGGCCCGACGGGTCGCGGTGGAGATCAAATCGCCGGTGCGCTACGAAGCGGCCGCCGGACTGGCGCGGGTCGCGATCGCTCGGGGCGACGGCGCGGGCGCATTGGCGGCCATCGACGAGTTGCTTCGCCTCGACGCGACGAACGGGGCCGTCGCGACCGCGCTCGAAGGCACCGACGCGCCGCGGCTCGTCGAACTCACTTGCCATCGCGTGCTCGACCGCGCCGGCGATGCGCGCGCGCTCGACTGGTTGCGGCGGGCGCACGAGGGCGTGAACGCGAGTGCGGACCGTATCCGCGATCCGAAGCTGCGGGACGGCTACCTTCGCAACGTCCCGCACAACCGCGCGATCGTCGAAGCCTGGTCGCGCTTGCAGGTGCGGCCCGTCTGACGAGCCGACGCCTGGTTCGTCGGCTGCCAGCGGGTCGAGCCGTCGACGGCGGTGAGTCGTAC
>CAXTPX010000071.1:0-9191 GCA_964246005.1 uncultured Burkholderiaceae bacterium
CGAGCGCGACGAAGAAGACCATCCACGACTGGTTCATCCGGGCCCAGACGTGGTCGGGCAACTCGACGCCGCCCGGCTCCATCAACGAACGGATCAGGTTCTTCTTGAAGAACACGACGCCGCCGAGGAGGGCAGCGGCGAACAACCAGTACAGCACCGTCACCTTCCACTTGATGAAGAGGTCGCTGTGCAGGTAGATGCTGGCGCCCCCGAAGACGACCAGGATGACGAAGCTCAACCACTGGACGACGCTGACCTTCCGCCGGGTCGCCATCAGCCAGACGATCTGCAAGGTGAACACGACGATCGCGACGGCGATCGCGAGCAGGATCGAGGCCTGGTCGGGCGGGATCTCGCCATCGCGCGTGATCCCGCCGAGCAGCATCGCCGCGTACTTCTGCGCCTGCAGCGGAAACTGCTCGCCGACCAGGTAGACGACGAAGAACAGCAGCAGCGAGAAGAAGTCCGAGACGAACTTCATGCCGCTGTCCGATGCGCGAACCGACGCGTCATCGGAATCACTTCGGGTCGAAGCGCAGCGACGCGGAGTTGATGCAATAGCGCAGGCCGGTCGGCGGAGGCCCGTCCGGGAAGACGTGGCCGAGGTGCGCGTCGCAGACGTTGCAGATCACTTCGGTGCGGCGCATGCCGTGGCTCGAGTCGGTAATCTCGCGAACGTTGGCCGGATCGATCGCCTTGAAGTAGCTGGGCCATCCGCAGCCCGAGTCGAACTTGGTGTCGGACTCGAAGAGCGGCGTGTTGCAGCAAACGCAGGTGTAGGTCCCATGCTCGTGATGATCGTTGAACTCGCCGGTGAACGGCCGCTCGGTGGCCGCATGTCGCGTGACCTGATACTGCATCGGCGTCAGTTCCTTCTTCCACTCGGCGTCTTCCTTCACGACCTTGCTCTGCACTTGTTCCATCTGCTGCTCCTTGGGTTCGGATCACGACGAGCAGCTCACTTCGAGCGTGCTCGCCCAATCGGGTGGGAGGTCTGCGTAGCGTTCGAACGCGGGCTGGTCGTCGAAGGGTCGGCGCAGCACCGTCGCGAGTCGTGCCACTTCCGAATAGTCCTTCGCCCGGGCGGCCACGATCGCCGCTTCGGCGAGGTGATTGCGAAGCACGTACTTGGGGTTGACCGCCTTCATCTCAACGCGTCGCCGATCGGCATCGCGCGCTTCCTGCGCGAGCCGGGCGCGGTAATCGACCAGCCAGCGATCGAATGGTTCGCGATCGATAAAGAGGTCACGCGCTTCGCGACCGGGCGCGACCTCTTCGCGATCGAGGTCCGCGAGACGCCGGAACAACAGCGTGAAGTCGACGTGGCTCGCCTGCATCAGCGAGAACAGCCCGTCGATCAAGCCCTGGTCGTCGTCCCTTCGTTCGACGAGGCCGAGCTTCGCGTGCAGCGCGCCGTTCAGAGCGCCGGCGAAGATCGCCTTGTACGGTTCGAGCGCTGCCTCGGCGCTGTCGACATCGTCGATCAACGGCATCAGCGCTTCGGCGAGGCAGTACACGTTCCAGCGCCCGACCGCCGGCTGGTTCGCGTAAGAATAGCGGCCCTGCTGGTCGGTGTGGTTGCAGATGTGGTTCGCGTCGAACCCGTCGAGGAAGCCGAAGGGGCCGTAGTCGAGCGTGAGGCCGAGGACGCTCATGTTGTCGGTGTTCATGACGCCGTGACAGAAGCCGACCGCCTGCCATTGCGCCATGAGGCGGGCCGTCCGCTCGGTGACCGCGGCGAGCAGGGCCTGGTACGGATTGCCCGTGGTCGCCTCGCGAATCTGCGGATAGAACGCGTCGATGACGTAGTCCGCGAGCACCTTTAGTTCGTCGAAGCGATTGCGCGAAGACCAGTGCTCGAACGAGCCGAAGCGCACGAACGACGGCGCCATCCGCAACACCACCGCGGCCGTCTCGACGGTCTCGCGGATCACCGGCTGGTCCGATCCGACGATCGACAATGCCCGCGTCGTCGGGATGCCGAGACCGTGCATGGCCTCCGAGCACAGGAACTCGCGGATCGACGAGCGCAGCACCGCACGCCCATCGCCCATCCGCGAATACGGCGTCGGACCGGCCCCCTTCAACTGCAACTCGATGAGACCTTCCCGCGTCTCCACGCCGCCCAGCAGATGCGCGCGACCGTCGCCGAGTTGCCCGGCCCACACGCCGAACTGGTGACCGGAGTAGACCGCGGCCATCGGCTCGGCCTCCGTCGGAACGCGATTGCCCGCCATCACCGCGACCGCGCGGCCCGCGAACGCGGCCGGCTCGAACCCGAGCAGGTCGGCCGACGGCTCGCTGACGGCGACGAGATACGGGTCCGGGAGTGGCAGAGGGTCGAGGCGCGTGCCGAACGCCGCAGGCAAGGCGGCGAAGCGGTTCTGCCAGACGAGGCGATCGAACGGGTCGACGGCGGGACTTGCCGGCGGGCGAGGCGTCGGTGTCGGGCAGTCGTCGAGCGATTCGGGCCAGGCGGGGATCGGAAGCGTCATGGACCGATTCTAAGGGTTCGATTCCGGCATTTGCCACACCGCTCGCGGTGCAGCATGGAAAGGCATTGACGCGTCGCAAAATGGACCTCGACAATGCGCATCCCCGGACGGGGCGCCGCCGTCCGCTGGTCCGTGACGCCTTCGCGCCCTTCGTCGCTGCAGCTTCGATAGTCCCGCCGCCCGCGATCGTTCGCGCCCCTCACGTCCCACACACGTCCCACACGTCCCACACGTCCCACACGTCCCTCACGCAGGAGTACCGCATGCAAGGTCTGATGATGGGCACCCAGTTGCTCATCTCCACGCTCATCGAGCACGCCGGTCGCCACAACGGCGACACCGGGATCGTGTCCCGGCGGGTCGAAGGCGACATTCATCGCACCGACTGGCGGACCGTGCAACGCCGCTCGAAGCAGCTTGCGAACGCGCTGGTCGCGTTGGGCGTGAAGCCGGGTGACCGGGTCGGCACGATCGCGTGGAACGGTTATCGGCACCTCGAGCTGTACTACGCGGTATCGGGGATCGGCGCGATCCTGCACACGATCAATCCTCGCCTCCATCCGGACCAGGTCGCGTGGATCGTCAACCACGCGGAGGACCAGCACCTGTTCTTCGACGCGACCTTCGTCCCCATCGTCGAGGCGATCGGCGACCGTTGTCCGACGGTGAAGAGCTGGACGCTGATGACCGACGCCGATCGCATGCCGGTCGGGACGAAGGGTCCGCCGCTGGCTTGCTACGAGACGCTGCTGGCCGAGTCGTCGCAGGAGTTCGTGTGGCCGAGTTTCGACGAGAACACGGCATCGTCGCTCTGCTACACGTCGGGCACGACCGGCAACCCGAAGGGCGTCCTGTATTCGCATCGCTCGAGCGTGCTGCACGCGTTCGGCGCGGCGATGCCCGACGCGATGGGAGTGTCGGCGAGCGACGCGGTGCTGCCGGTCGTGCCGATGTTCCACGTCAACGCCTGGGGCCTGCCGTACACGATGGCGCTGGTCGGCTGCAAGGTCGTCTTCCCCGGTCCGGCACTGGACGGCAGGTCGTTGTACGAACTGTTCGAGAACGAGCACGTGACGTTCTCGGCCGGCGTGCCGACCGTGTGGCTCGGCCTCATCAATTACATGAAGCAGAACGGCCTGAAGTTCTCGTCGTTCAGGAAGACGGTGATCGGCGGGTCCGCGTGTCCGCCGGCGATGATCCGCACCCTCGAGGACGACTACGGCGTCGAGGTGATCCACGCGTGGGGCATGACCGAGATGTCGCCGCTCGGCACCACCTGCAAGCTCGCGAACAAGCACCTGTCGCTGCCGCGTGACAAGCAGTTGCGCATTCTCGAGAAGCAGGGTCACGTGATCTACGGCGTCGACATGAAGATCGTCGACCCGGAAGGCAACGACCTGCCGTGGGACGGTGTTGCGTTCGGTGACCTGCTGGTGCGCGGCCCGTGGGTGGTCCGCGAGTATTACAAGGGCGAGGGCGGCGACCCGCTCGTCGAAGACGCCGACGGCACGCGCTGGTTCCCGACCGGCGACGTCGGCACGATCGATCTCGATGGCTACCTGCAGATCACCGATCGCAGCAAGGACGTGATCAAGTCGGGCGGCGAATGGATCGGATCGATCGACCTCGAGAACATCGCGATGGCGCACCCGGCGGTCGCGATGGCGGCGGTGATCGCGATCCCGCATCCGAAGTGGGACGAGCGTCCGCTGCTGGTGGTGGTCAGGAAGGCGGACGGCGCGGTCGACAAGGCGGAGCTGTTGGCGTTCTACGACGGCAAGATCGCCAAGTGGTGGACGCCCGACGACGTGGTGTTCGTCGACGCGATTCCGCTCGGCGCGACCGGCAAGATGCTGAAGGCGAAGTTGCGCGATGCGTATCGCGACTACCGGCTGCCGACGGCATGATCCTCTCGTCGTTGGGGTATCTCCTAGATGCCTCGCGACGCCCGATCTCAGTAGACTGCGCGAGCCTGTGACCACGCGTCGCTCGCCCGCACCACACGTCGAAGTCGAAAGCGCGAGAGCGTTCACCGACCGTCGCTTCGAAACCGCCTGGCGCCTCCGCCAGCGGGCATAACCGGATGGAGACCAACATGCAATCCACAGTCAGCGCCCTTTCTTGTCGTGGCGCTATCGCCGCGTTGTTCGCCACCGCGCTCGCAGTGCCCGCGATCGGGCATGCCGAAGTCGTCAAGATCGGCTTCATCGATCCGCTGTCGGGCATTCTCGGCAACGTCGGGCAGAACCAGTTGAAGAGCCTGCAGTTCACCGCAGAGAAGCTCAACGCCAGTCATGCGGCAGGTCCGAACGTCACGTTCGAGATCGTCGCGTTCGACAACAAGGCGAGCCCGCAGGAAAGCCTGAACGCGCTGAAGTCGGCGCAGGACCAGGACATCCGCTACGTCACGCAGGGCAACGGCTCGGGCGCGGCCGGCGCGATCATCGACGCGATCAACAAGTTCAACGAACGCAATCCCGAGAAGGCGATGGTGTTCCTGAACTACGCGGCGGTGGACCCCGACCTCACGAACAGCAAGTGCAGCTTCTGGCACTTCCGCTTCGACGCCGACACGTCGATGAAGATGGAGGGGCTGACGACGTACATGGCGAAGGATCCGAAGATCAAGAAGGTCTTCATCATCGGCCAGAACTACGCGCACGGCGTCCAGGTGGCCAAGTACGCGAAGGAGCTGCTGGCCCGCAAGCGTCCCGACATCCAGATCGTCGGCGAGGACCTGACGCCGCTCGCGCAGACCAAGGACTTCGCCCCGTACATCGCCAAGATCAAGGCGTCGGGCGCCGACACGATCATCACCGGCAACTGGGGCGCCGACCTGACATTGCTGATCAAGGCCGCGAAGGAAGCTGGCCTCGACGCCAATTTCTACACGTACTACGCCGGCGTCACCGGCACGCCGACCGTGATGGGTGCTTCGGGCGCCGAGAAGGTCAAGATGATCGCGTACTGGCACCAGAACGTGGACCAGAACGCGTTCGAGCCGACCTACGTCGAGTTCAAGAAGAAGTACAACGACGAGTTCTACGCCACCGCGCTGTCCACCGAGATGCAGTTCCTCGCGGACTCGATCAAGCAGGCCAAGTCGACCGACCCGACGAAGGTCGCCTTCGCGATGGAGGGAATGGAGGAGAAGGGCACGGCCGCCGGCGACGTCACGATGCGAAAGACGGATCACCAGTTGCAGATGACCCTCTACATCGCGACCTGGACCAAGGCCGGCGGCAAGCTCAAGTACGACGTGGAGAACACCGGCTACACGTTCCGTACCGACGCGATCCTCGATCCGTACGTGTCGTCGACGCCGACGTCGTGCCAGATGAAGCGGCCGTCCGCGACCTGATCGCAACCATCCTCGACCGCGGAACCACGGGAGGACGACGGGCCTGACTGCCCGTCGTCCTCCTCCATCTCCCGGACCACCGGGACGGACCAACAGGGCGGCGCTTGGAGTTCTTCCTCATTTCATTGTTGAACGGCATGAGCTACGGGCTCCTGCTGTTCATGTTGTCGAGCGGCCTCACGCTGATCTTCAGCATGATGGGCGTGCTCAACTTCGCCCATGCCGCGTTCTACATGCTGGGCGCCTACATCGCGTACCAGATCAGCGTGTGGGTCGGCTTCTGGCCCGCGCTGTTCATCGCGCCGGTCGTGGTCGGCCTCGCCGGGGCCGCGTTCGAGCGCTTCTCGCTGCGACGCGTCCACAAGTTCGGTCACGTGCCCGAGCTCCTCGTCACGTTCGGCCTCTCGTATTGCATCAGCGAGTTCGTGCAGCTGATCTGGGGACGCGCGCCGGTCGACTACCGCATCCCGCCGTCGCTCGAAGGGCCGCTCTTCACGATCTACACGACGACCTTTCCCGCGTATCGCGGCTTCATGATGCTGGTCGCGGTGCTGATGCTGGTCGCGGTGTACCTGCTGTTCACGAAGACCCGCATCGGGCTCGTGATCCAGGGCGCGCTGTCGCATCCCGACATGGTCGAGGCGCTCGGGCACAACGTGCCGCGCGTGTTCATGATGGTGTTCGGCGGCGGCTGCGCACTCGCCGGCCTCGCCGGCGTGATCGGCGGCAACGCGTTCGTCACCGAGCCCGGCATGGCGCTGACCGTCGGCTCGATCATCTTCGTGGTCGTCGTCGTGGGCGGCATGGGATCGCTCGCCGGCGCGTTCATCGCGTCGCTCCTGATCGGCATCGTGCAGCCGTTCGCGGTGGCGCTCGACTATTCGTTCGTCACGTTGTTCGCGAAGTCCGGCGTCGCGCTCGCACCGGACTCGTTCGCCTACCCGGTCCTGAAGCTGACGATCTCGCAGGTCGCGCCGATCCTGCCGTACCTGCTGCTGGTGCTGATCCTGATCTTCCGGCCGCGCGGCATCATGGGAAAGCGCGATGACTGACACTGCTGCACCGGCGCTTCGCCGCCCGACCACCGCGCCGCGCGACACGACCGGCCGCACGCTGGCGTTCACGCCGCTCGACGTCGGTCGCACCGCGTTGTGGATCTTCTTCGTCGTCGCGCTGATCGTCGCGCCGCTGATCTTCCGCTCGAGCCTGTCGCTGACGGTCCTGTCGCAGATGGGCACGCTGATCATCGTCTGCCTGTCGTACAACATGCTGCTCGGCCAGTCCGGCATGCTGAGCTTCGGGCATGCGGTCTACGTCGGTCTCGGCGCGTTCGTCGCGATCCACGTGATGAACGCGGTCGCGCACGGCGCGTTCTCGTTTCCGATCTCGATGATCCCGCTCGTCGGCGGCATCGGCGGCGCGTTCTTCGGCGTGCTGTTCGGCTACGTGACGACGAAGAAGTCGGGCACCACGTTCGCGATGATCACGCTCGGCATCGGCGAACTCGTCGCGGCCAGTTCGCTGATGCTGCCGGAGTTCTTCGGCGGCGAGGCCGGCATCTCGACCAATCGCGTGATCGGCGAGCCGGTGGCGGGCATCACGTTCGGGCCGCAGATCCAGGTCTACTACCTGATCGCGATCTGGACGCTGGTCTGCACGATCCTGATGTACGCGTTCACGCTGACGCCGCTCGGACGCATGGCGAACGCCGTCCGCGACAACCCGGAGAGGGCCGAGTTCGTCGGCTACAACACGCAGCGCGTGCGTTACCTGGTCGTCATCATCGCCGGCTTCTTCGCGGGCATCGCCGGGGGTCTCGGCGCGATCAACTTCGAGATCGTCAGCTCCGAGAACGTCAGCACCGTGCGCTCGGGCGCCTACCTGCTGTTCACGTTCCTGGGCGGCGTCGGCTTCTTCTTCGGACCGATCATCGGCGCGATCATCTTCGTGCTGTCGTTCGTGATGCTCTCCGAGATCACGAAGGCCTGGCTGCTGTACCTCGGCATCTTCTTCCTGCTGATGGTGATGTATGCGCCGGGCGGCATCGCGAGCCTGATCATGATGAATCTGCGCGTCGCCCAGTACAGGAAGTTCCGGCGCATGTGGCTGCCGTACCTGTTCGTGGTGCTCGCGGCGGTGCCGCTCTTCATCGGGGTCGTGTCGCTGATCGAGATGCTGTATCACCTCCAGCTCGAATCCGCGAGCGGGACCGCGATGCGGCTGTTCGGCATGACGGTGGACACGGCATCGGCGACGGCCTGGCTCGGTGCGGGCGCGATCGCGGCGATCGGCTTCGGCGCGATGTTCGCCGCGTCGCGCGTGTTCAAGCGCGCCTGGGGCAGCGCGCAAGTCGAGATCCAGCAGACGATCGAAAGGAGTCTCGCGTGAGCGACGCAGCTTCCACGCGGGGGGCCTCTTCGATCGAACTGCGCGACGTTCGCAAGAGCTTCGGCAAGTCGGAAATCATCCGCGGTGCGACGCTGGCCATCCCGCCCGGCGAGCGGCATGCGGTGATCGGTCCGAACGGCGCCGGCAAGTCGACGCTGTTCAATCTGATTTCCGGTCGCTTCGGCGTCAGCTCGGGCGACATCCTGCTGAACGGCAGCAGCATCCTGGGACTGTCGCCGTTCGAGATCAATCGACGCGGGCTGTCGCGCAGCTTCCAGATCACGAACATCTTCCATCGGCTGTCGGTGTTCGAGAACATCCGCTGCGCGGTGCTGTGGTCGCTCGGCTACAAGTACTCGTTCTGGCACTCGCTCGCGAAGCTGCGCGACGCGCGCCTGCGGGCGGCCGAAGTGCTGGACCTGATCGGCCTCAGGCGCCGCGCCGACGTCGCGGCTGGCATGCTGACCTATGCGGAGCAACGCGCGCTCGAGATCGGCATCACGGTCGCGGGCGGCGCCGACGTGATCCTGCTCGACGAGCCGACCGCCGGCATGAGCCGATCCGAATCCGACCATGCGGTCGAACTGATCCGGCGCGTCACGGTCGGCAAGACGCTGATCATGGTCGAGCACGACATGAGCGTGGTCTTCGGCCTCGCCGACCGCATCTCGGTGCTGGTCTACGGCGAGGTCGTCGCGACCGACACGCCGACGGCGATCCGGTCGAACAAGAAGGTGCAGGAGGCGTACCTCGGCTCGCATGCGGACGACGTGGAAGCGGTCGCAGCATGAGCGCCGTGATGGATTCGGTCGGCGCGCCGTTGCTGAAGATCACGGACCTGCACGCGTATTACGGCAAGAGCCACGTGCTGCACGGCATCGACCTGTCGATCGCCGCCGGCGAGATCGTCAGCCTGCTCGGTCGCAACGGCGTCGGCCGGTCGACCA
>CAXTPX010000072.1:0-9184 GCA_964246005.1 uncultured Burkholderiaceae bacterium
CAGTGTCGATTGCCGGGAATCGAATTCGCGGCGGAATTCACTGACCGGAAAGATCGCTCGCGAACCACCGTGCTGAGCGGGTTATAAATTCGTGGTCGCACTGGCGCTTCGCGGCTGCGTTGAATTCAGAAATCAAAAGGAGAAACATGAACAAGTCGGTCAAAATGTCAGCGGTGGCCGCTATCTTGGCGTCGACGGGATGCGCCGTGCAACCGACGCCGCCATCGAGTCCCTTCACGGACATCACGGCCGCGACCCCGGTGAGCGGCTACGCGCAGGATGCACGCGGCATCGTCGTTCGCGACCCGTTCGGTCTGTGCTGGCGCACCGGTTACTTCACGCCGGCGCTCGCACTGTTCGAGTGCGACCCCGACCTCGTTCCGAAGCCCGTCGTGCCCCCGACGCCGCCCGTCGCGCCGCCGCCTGCCGTCACGCCGCCGCTCGCGCCGAGCGCCGAGAAGATCACGTTCGCAGCCGATGCCTTCTTCGACTTCGACAAGTCCACGCTGAAGCCCGAGGGCAAGGCGAAGCTCGACGACCTGGTCGGCAAGCTGGGTGCGATCAACCTCGAAGTCATCATCGCCGTCGGTCACACCGACTCGATCGGTTCGGTCGCGTACAACCAGAAGCTGTCGGTTCGTCGTGCCGAGTCGGTCAAGGCCTACCTCGTCAGCAAGGGTGTCGAAGCGAACCGCATCTACACCGAAGGCAAGGGCAAGAGCCAGCCGGTCGCGCCGAACACGATCAACGGCAAGGACAACCCCGCCGGTCGTGCGAAGAACCGTCGCGTGGAAATCGAAGTCGTCGGGACGCGGGCACCGAACCGCTGATCGACCGCGATCAACAATTAGGCAGCAAAATCGGCGACGCCTCGAGCGTCGCCATGAGCCCCGCGATGCGGGGCTCTTTTTTTTGGGGCTGGGACGAACGAGAAATCCGCCGTTCCCGCGAACGCGGGAACCCAGCGGCGTGGGTACCAGCAAGGAGACGAACAACGACACGGGGTTCCCGCTTTCGCGGGAACGACGGCCGGGAACGGCGCGACGCCTTCGGGCATGCTACGGGTCGTCTCCCTCGCTCCCTCGCCATGAACGAATCCACGATCTCACCCACGTCGTCCATCAACGCCGACCCCGAAGAACTGCGCAAGTTCGGCGACCTCGCGCATCGCTGGTGGGACACCACCGGTGACTTCGCGCCGCTCCATGCGATCAACCCGCTGCGCCTCGACTGGATCGCCGAGCGGGCGACGCTGCCCGGCGCCCGCGTGCTCGACGTCGGCTGCGGCGGCGGCATCCTCGCCGAATCGATGGCGGCACGCGGCGCCGACGTGACCGGCATCGACCTTTCCGAGAAGCCCCTGTCGGTGGCCTCGCTGCACGGCCTCGAGTCCGGCATCGCCGTGCGCTACGAACGGATCTCGGCCGAGGACATCGCCGTGCGCGAGCCGGGGACGTTCGACGTCGTGACCTGCATGGAGATGCTCGAGCACGTCCCCGATCCGGCCGCCGTCGTGCGCGCGTGCGCGACGCTCGTCAAGCCCGGCGGTCGCGTGTTCTTCTCGACGATCAATCGCAATCCGAAGGCCTACCTGTTCGCCGTGCTCGGCGCCGAGTACCTGTTGCGGCTCCTGCCTCGCGGCACCCACGACTACCAGCGCTTCATCACGCCGTCGGAGCTCACGCGCCACGCGCGGCTCGCGGGTCTGTCGATGGCGGCGATGATTGGCCTGCACTACAACCCGCTGACGCGCCGCTACTGGCTGGCCCCGAACGTCGACGTCAACTACATGATCGCCACGTCGCGCGACGCAGGCTGATGCCGGTTCCGACGACGGCCGCGCAGCCGCCCCGCGCGATGCTGTTCGACCTCGACGGGACGCTCGCCGACACCGCGCCCGACCTCGCGGCGGCCGCGAACGCGATGCGCACGGCGCGTGGTCTCCCGCCCGCACCCTTCGACGGCTTGCGCCAGGTCGCGTCGCACGGTGCACGCGGATTGCTGCGTGTCGCCTTCGGGATGGCGCCCGACGCTGCGGACTACGAGGCGATGCGCGTCGAGTTCCTCGAACGCTACGAGGCCGCGCTCGCCGTGCAGACGCGCCTCTTCGACGGCATCCCGGAAGTCCTCGACGCGCTCGATCGGCGCGGCGTCGCGTGGGGCATCGTGACCAACAAGGCGATGCGCTTCACCGATCCGCTGACGACGTTGCTCGGACTCGCCGGCCGTGCCGGCGCGATCGTGTCGGGCGACACCACGCCGTTCACGAAGCCGCATCCGGCGCCGCTGCTGCACGCGGCCCACCTGCTCGCGTTGCCACCGTCGGACTGTGTCTACGTCGGCGACGACCTGCGGGACATCGAGGCCGGTCGCGCCGCCGGCATGTCGACGATCGCGGCGGCCTGGGGCTACTGCGGCGCCACTGCACCCACGCAGTGGCATGCCGATGCCGTGTTGAACGACCCGCTCGCGCTCCTCGACCGGCTTTAGGAAGCACCGCAAGTTCGGGGCGTCTTTATACTGCCTCCGCGAATAACAGGGAGGCATCGATGGAGGGAAGGCTGACCTTCAATCGTGGCGTGTGGCTGCGCCGCACACGCAACACGGTCATCGGTCTCGCCCTCTTTCTCGTCGTCTTCGGGATCGTCGGCTTCTTCGTCGCACCGGGCATCGTCAAGTCGGTTGCCGAGACGCAGATCGCCGAGCAGCTCGGTCGCAAGGCCACCATCGGCCGCGTCCGGCTCAATCCGTATCTGCTCGCCGCGACGATCGAGGACTTCACGCTGTACGAAGCGGACGGTCGCGCGGTCGCCGCGCACGTCGACGCGCTGACGGCCGATGTCTCGTCCGCATCGCTCTTCAAGCGCGCGCTGGTGTTCGATGCGTTCAAGGTCGTGAAGCCGACGCTGTCAATCGTCCGGCTTGACCCGCAGCATTTCAGCTTCAGCGACATCGTCGACAAGCTCGCTGCGAAACCGAAGAGCGACTCGCCGACCCGCTTCTCGGTCAACAACATCGAGATCGACGACGGCGCGATCGACATCGACGATCGCGTCGGCGGTCGCAAGCATCGCGTCGACGGCCTGCGCATCGCGCTGCCGTTCCTCTCCAATCTTCCGTACGACACGGCCATCTTCGTCACGCCGCAATTCGCGGCGCGGGTCGACGGCAGCCCGATCGCCCTGACCGGCCGTGCCCAGCCGTTCGCGGCGACGCGCGAAGCCGCGCTCGACCTCGACATCGCCGATCTCGACCTGACCGAGTACATCGGCCTGTCGCCGGTGAAGCTCCCGTTCGGACTCGCGTCCGGCAAGCTCGCCGCGAAGCTGTCGCTCGTGTTCACCGCAACGTCGCAGGACGCGCAGGGCAGGACGGTGCCGCAGTCCATCACGGTTGCCGGGCACGTCGGCGCGAGCGGCATCGACATCACCGATCCCGCCGGTCGCAGCGCGATCAAGGCGAAGACCATCGACGTCGACATCGCGAAGCTCGACCCGCTGTCGGCCGACGTCGCGATCGACCGCATCGCGGTGGTCGAGCCGCAGGTCGACGCGACACGGCGTGCGGACGGCAGCATCGACCTGCTCGACCTGTTCCGCATGCCGAAGACATCACAGGTCGATGCCACCCCGGCCGCGACTTCGCCGCCATCGGTGTTCACGATCTCGTCGTTGACGATCGAGCGCGCGAGCGTCCGCTTCGTCGATCAGACGTTGACCACACCGGCGACGACGATGGTCCGCGACATCCATCTCGACGCCGGCGCCATCGCGCTGCGCGGCGCGACGCCGACGACCTACCAACTGACGTTGAAGGCCGACGACGACGCGACCATCGCGCTGGAGGGCAATGCCATCGTCGAAAGGCGCACGGCAACGGGCACCGTCGCCGTCAAGGGCTTCAGGCCGGCGCGCATCGGCCCGTACCTCGCGTCGACGCTGGCCGCGCGCATCGACGACGGCAGCATCGACTTCGGCGCGCGTTATCGCATCGACGCCTCGGGTGCGACGCCGACCGGCGTGATCGACCAGATCGCCCTGCACGTAGAGAGGCTCCGGACCAGCCTCACCGACGACAAGGCAGCGCTGCTCGGCGCCGACGGCATCGCGCTCGAAGGCGGCAGCTACGACCTCGCGACGCGCGCGTTCGCGGCCGACGCGGTGAAGCTCACGGTCCCGGTGATCGCAGTCAAGCGCAGCGCGAAGGGGCTCGTCAACCTGCGCGCTGCGCTGGTCGACGCGAAGCCCGCGACGGCCGTGCCGGTGGCCCCGGGCGCAGCCGACCGGAAGGGTGTCGCCGTGACGGTCCAGCCGACTGCGGCGCAGGCGTTCACCGCGGTCGTCAAGTCGTTCGAGATCGAACGCGGCGACGTGAGTCTCGAAGACCTCGCGGTCGGCACCCCGGTGCGCGTCCGGGCGCAGCCGTTCAACCTGAGGGCGCAGAACGTCGGCACGGCCGCCGACGCGACGATCCCGTTCGACCTCGACGCGACGATCGACAAGCGCGGCAAGCTCGCGATCAAGGGCAAGGTCGCCGTCGCGCCGCTCGCGGTCGACGCGAGCGTCGATGCGACCCAGGTCGCGGTCGGCTGGCTCGCGGCCTACGCGGGCGACCAACTCAACATCGTGATCGCGAGCGCCGACCTGAACACGAAGGGTACGGTCAAGGTCGCGCGCGGCAAGCCGACCGCTGCAGACCCCGTCGGACCGCTCGACGTCGCGTATCGCGGCTCGCTCGGCATCGTGCGGATGCGCGCGCTCGACCGGGCCACGTCGGAAGAGTTCGTCCAGTGGAAGACGCTCGACATCCCGAAGGTCGAATTGCAGATGCCCGCGAAGAACGCGCCGTTCGCGGTCACGCTCGGGACGGTCGCGCTCGCCGACTTCTACGCGCGCGTGATCGTCAACGCGAACGGGCGGCTGAACCTGCAGGACGTCGTGGCCGCGCCCGGCCAGCGGCAGTCGGTCACGACGCCCGAAGCCCCGTCGACGCCGGTCGCCCCGACGGCCAGCGGTGCGTCGCGCAAGCTCGCGCCCGGCACGCCTGCCACCGCGCCGTCGCCGGCGTCGACGTCCACCGTGCCGTCGATCCACGTCGACGGCATCAAGCTGTCGGGTGGACGCATCGGCATCACCGACAACTTCATCAAGCCCAACTACAGCGCGAACCTGACGGACCTCGCTGGCAACGTGTCGACGATCGCATCGGACGCGGCGAAGCCGGCCGACATCAGGCTCGCCGGCCGCATCGACGGCGACGGCGCGCTCGATGTCACCGGTTCCATCAACCCGCTCGCGCCGCTGAAGTTCACCGACATCTCGGCGGTCGCGAAGGACATCGAGCTCACGCGCCTCACGCCGTACGCGGTCAAGTACGCGGGTTATGCGATCGACCGCGGCAAGCTGTCGATGACCGTCAAGTACCACATCGACGATGGCAAGCTCGATGCGCAGAACCGCCTGTTCCTCGACCAGCTGACGTTCGGTGCGAAGGTCGAGAGCCCGACGGCGACGAAGCTGCCGGTGCTGCTCGCGGTGTCGCTGCTGAAGAACTCGCGCGGGGAGATCGATATCAACCTGCCGATCTCGGGGTCGCTGTCCGACCCGGAGTTCAGCGTCGGCGGCGTGATCGTGCGCGTGATCGTCAACCTGCTGACGCGCGCGATCACGTCGCCGTTCGCGTTGCTCGGGTCCGCGTTCAGCGGGGGCGGCGGCGCCGCGGACGAGCTCGGCTACGTTCAGTTCCGGCCCGGCGTCAGCGACATGACGCCGCAGGGCAAGGCCAAGCTGGAGGCGCTCGCGAAGGCGCTCGCCGACCGTCCCGCGCTGAAGCTCGACATCATCGGCCGCTTCGATCCCGCGACCGACGTCGACGGCCTGAAGCGCGACCACCTGCTCGATCGCCTGAAGGACCTGAAGGCGAAGGAGGCTTCGAAGGGCGGCGAACACGTCGGGCGCGACGGCGTGACGATCGAGGCCGACGAGTACGCGACCTGGCTCGGGCGCGTGTACGACGACACGAAGCTGCCCGACAAGCCGCGCAACGCGATCGGCCTCGCGAAGACGATCCCGGTCGAGGAGATGGAGCGCCTGCTGCTCGCCGACGTCAAGCTCGACGCCAACGATCCGCGCTGGCTCGCCGAAGCGCGCGCCGACGTGGTCCGTCACTACATCGAGGACACCGGCAAGGTGGCCGCGAGCCGCGTGTTCCTCGTCACGCCGAAGCTGGAGGCAAGCGGGATCGACGACAGAGGCGTGGCGAGTCGCGTGGACTTCGCGTTGCGATGACCGCGTCGGCCGGTGGGCGTGGCGACGTCTTCGCGGTGTTGCGACGCGAACGCTTCATCGTCCTCAGCCTCGCCACCTGCGCTGCCTTCCTCGTGTTCGGCGATGCGATCTGGGCACGCATGGACCGCTGGCCGTTCCTGGTGCTGCCGTTCGCGTGGGTCTTCTTCATCGTGCTCGGCTCGGCCCTCGCGGTCGTCCGTCATGCCGAGCGGCTCGCGGAGATGCTCGGCGATCCGTACGGTACGTTGATCCTCACGCTGGCCGTGACGGTGATCGAGGTGACGGCGATCTCCGCGGTGATGCTGCACGGCGAAGCGAACCCGACGCTCGCGCGCGACACGCTGTTCGCGGTCGTGATGATCGTGTTGAACGGCATGGTCGGGCTGGCGCTGCTGGTCGGCGGCTGGCGTCATCGCGAGCAGTTCCACAACCTGCAGGGCGCCAACGTCTACCTTGGCGCGGCAATCCCGCTCATCGTGCTCGGCCTCGTGCTGCCCGACTTCACCGTGACGACGCCCGGTGGCACGCTGTCGTTCGCGCAGCAGATCTTCCTGATCGTCGTGTCGGTCGGCCTGTACGGAACATTCCTGGTCGTGCAGACCGGTCGACACAGCAACTACTTCGCGCTCGGGGCGCCTGAAGACCCGGCGTCGCATCATCCGTTGCGGCGGAGCGGCGCCGTCGCGGTGTCCGCCCTGCTGCTGATCGCGCATCTCGCGCCCGCCCTCTTCCTAGCCGAGCAGTTGTCGCGGCCGATCGACTACCTGGTCGAGACGCTGCACGTGCCGGCGCCCATCGGCGGCGTCGTCATCGCGATCCTCGTCGCGACGCCCGAGGCGATCGGCGCGGTCCGTGCCGCGTGGGCCAACCAGATGCAGCGGTCGGTGAACATCTTCCTCGGCTCGGTGCTGTCGACGATCGGCATCACGATTCCCGCGATGGTGGTCATCAGCGAACTGACCGGCCAGATCCTCGTGCTCGGCGTGGAGCACACCGACCGGGTCCTGCTGCTGTTGACGCTGACGACGGCGATCGTGACCTTTTCGAGCGGCCGCACGAACATCGTCCAGGGCATGGTCCACCTCGTGCTGTTCGCCGCCTACCTGCTGCTGATCGTGCAGGGCTGACATGCTTCGACAGTTCGACACGACCCTCGCCTTCGAGACGCGCACGCGCGGCCTCGTCGACATCACGCGACCGATCGGCCGATGGGTCGACGAATGCGGCATCGACCGCGGGATGCTGACGCTGTTCATCCGGCATACCTCCGCGAGCCTGCTCGTGCAGGAGAACGCGGACCCCGACGTCCGCGGCGATCTCGAGCGCTTCTTCGCACGCCTGGTGCCGGATGGCGACGCGCTCTTCGTTCATCGCGACGAAGGGCCGGACGACATGCCGGCGCACATCCGCGCGGCATTGACGCAGGTGCAGTTGTCGGTACCGGTGTCCAGCGGACGTCTCGTGCTCGGCACGTGGCAGGGCATCTACCTGTGGGAGCACCGGATGCGGCCGCATCGTCGCGAGGTGGCACTGCATCTGATCGGCGAGTGAGGTCGAGGCGATCGGCGTACACTTCGCCGCCTGGGGCCGACCTGGTTTCGACGTGGGTCAGGAAGCAGATGCAGGGCATGCGGAGCACCAGTTAGCTCCTAAATCCATCTGGAAACCAAGTAAACGCCAACGACGAGCGTTTCGCTCTAGCCGCGTAAGACCGGCTTGACGCTGCACCGATCTGTCCATGGGTCGGATCAAGGGTGCGAAAGCTTCCGCGATTAGCAGCGCCATTTACATGGAATCGGACGTGCTTCGGGTCACTTGAAGCGCTCCAAGAACCAAGGTGACTCGCAACGTGAAGGCCCGCCGACTGGCCCAGCACGGGGTTAAAACCAAATAAGCCGGCTAAGCATGTAGAACTGCCTGTGGAAGATTTGCGGACGGCGGTTCGATTCCGCCCGGCTCCACCAGACGAGCGAAAGCCACCTTCGGGTGGCTTTCGTTTTTGTTTGGCCGCTCGCGGCCTTCGGTCGAACCGACTCGTCAGGCGCCCGCCATGTCCGCCTCGAACGCGATCTCGTGCACGTCCACGACGACGATTCCCTTCCGCTTCAGCGCCTCGCCCCAGACCTCGATCTCCGCGCCCTTCTCGAAATACGCAGCGAGTTCCGCGTTGGCCTTCGGGTCCACGCGGATCTGCTCGCCGGACTCGAGCACGCCGCCGCACACCTCGCCCTTCGGCGCATACAGCGTGAGCGCGATGCGGCCACTGACATGCACGGCCTTCCGCGACACCTCCCGCCCGGCGCGCTCGCGCTCGTGCTTCGGCGGCGGTCCGCCGTCCTCGATCGTCCTGCCGCGCTCGTCGCTCACGCTGACGGCCGCGAACAGCGCCGCGTCGCGCGGCTTGACGTAGCGTGCCTCGATCCGGTCGCCGGGACCGACGAGTCGCTCGAGGGCGGCGCCCATGTGCGGCGGCACGTGGACCTGACGATCGCCGTCGAGCAGCACGCCATCCACATCGCCATGGCGATTGACGGTGAAGCGGGCCACCTGGCCGGTGACGACGGGGAGTACGGCGGGGTCGAGCCAATGCATGGTGTTTCCTTCGGTTGAAGCGATCGGAACGATCGCGTGAATCAGGCTGCGCGACTTCGGTCGCGCGACGAACGAACGTGGGGACCGACTCACGAGGGCGGTGTCGTCCTCGGCCCGTCCCGCTCGCCTCCGGGCGGCGACTGCGGGCCGCGCGGTTGCAACGGCATCGGCGTCTCGCCGTCGACACCCATCCGGTCGGCACGGATGCAGCGTCCGTAGCGGTTGCTGGTCCCGAGACCCGTCGCGGTCACGCGTGCGCCGACCCGCAGCGTCGCGAGACCGGGCGGGCGAACGCGCGGCGGCAG
>CAXTPX010000073.1:0-9178 GCA_964246005.1 uncultured Burkholderiaceae bacterium
CAGCTTCGGCTCGCGGCCCTCACCGATGATGAACTCGGTCGAGCCGCCGCCGATGTCGACGACCAGCGTCCGGCCGGGGCCGAGGGACGCGGTGTTCGCGACGCCGGTATAGATCCGCCGCGCTTCTTCGCGACCCGCGATGACTTCGATCGGGAAGCCGAGCAACGCCTCGGCCCGCTCGAGGAACTGGCGCGCGTTCTTCGCGACCCGCAGCGTGTTGGTCGCGACCGCGCGGACCGTGTGCGGCGCGAACGACCGCAGCCGGTCGCCGAAGCGTTCGAGCACGACCAGCGCCCGTTGCTGCGATGGGGCATCGAGCACCTTCTCGCGCGTCAGGCCCGACGCGAGGCGCACCGTTTCCTTCAGGCTGTCGAGTGGATAGACTTGCGTCCCCGCAGGCGTCTTGACCACGCGACCGATCAGGAGACGAAAGCTGTTGGACCCCAGGTCGACCGCGGCAAGCAATTCTGGAACGGGCATCGGACGACGTGAGGTTGGTTGATTCGCATCGGATGGTACCCAATGCAGCACCAAGAACCGGTCTCGTCGACCGGGTTCATCGACCGGCACCGACGGGGCCATCGCGGTCGATCGTGGTCGCATGTTTGAAACATTCACCCGCGATCCTCGATCGTTTCGTCCATGAACAAGCGCGTGGCCTCCCAGGACTTCCTCAATCGAGAGCTTTCGCTGCTCGCGTTCAACGAGCGCGTGCTGGCCCAGGCCGAGGACGCGTCGCTGCCGCTCCTCGAACGGCTGCGCTTCCTGTGCATCACGAGCAGCAACCTCGACGAGTTCTTCGAGGTGCGCGTCGCCGGCCTGAAGGCGCAGATGCGCCTCAACCCGCAGCATGCGGACGTCGATGGCCTGCCGGCGCGCGAGGCGCTGAAGCAGGTGGCCGAGCGCGCGCATGAACTGGTCGCGCGCCAGTACGCGCTGATGAACACGACGCTGCTGCCGCTGCTGTACGAGCAGGGCATCGATCTCAAGCTCGCGACCAACTGGAACGAGGCGGTGGGCGCGTGGGCGCGCAATTACTTCCAGCACGAGATCCTGCCGGTGCTGACGCCGATCGGCCTCGACCCCGCGCATCCGTTTCCGCGCGTGCTCAACAAGAGCCTCAACTTCGCGGTCGAGCTCGGCGGCCACGATGCGTTCGGCCGCAAGTCGGGCGTCGCGATCGTGCAGGCGCCGCGTGCATTGCCGCGACTCATCCGCCTGCCCGACACGCTGTCGGACCAGCCGTACGGCATCCTGATGCTGACGACGATCATGCAGGCCCACGTGTCCGAGCTCTTCGCCGGCATGGAGGTGCACGGCTGTCATCCGTTCCGCGTCACGCGCAATTCCGATCTCTTCGTCGACGACGAGGAGATCACGAACCTGCGCGTCGCGCTGCAGGGCGAGTTGCCGCAGCGGCACTACGGCGACGCGGTCCGTCTCGAGATCGCCGACACCTGCTCCGACGCGATCGCGCAGCTGCTGCAGCGCGAGTTCGCGCTCGACGAACGCGACGTGTATCGCGTGCCGGGCCCGGTCAACCTCGTGCGGCTGATGCAGATGCCCGACATGATCGCGCGGCCCGACCTCAAGTTCGTGCCGTTCCATCCGGCGCTGCCGGTCGAGATCCGCAAGGCCAACGTCAAGGGCGCCGACCTGTTCCGCACGATCGCGAAGCGCGACATCCTGGTCCACCACCCGTACCAGTCGTTCATGCCGGTACTGGACTTCCTTCAGGCGGCCGCCACCGATCCCGACGTCGTCGCGATCAAGCAGACGATCTATCGGACCGGCAGCGACTCGGCGCTGATGCAGTCGCTGCTGCTCGCCGCGCGCACCGGCAAGGAGGTGACGGTCGTCGTCGAGTTGATGGCGCGCTTCGACGAGGAGACCAACATCAACTGGGCGTCACGGCTGGAAGAGGTCGGCGCGCATGTCGTGTACGGCGTCGTCGGCCACAAGACGCACGCGAAGATGGTGCTCGTCGTCCGTCGCGAAGTGGCCAGGGACGGCACCGCGGTGCTGCGTCGCTACGCGCATCTCGGGACCGGCAACTATCACTCCGGCACGGCGCGGGTCTACACGGACTTCGGCCTCTTCACGGCCGACGAGGATCTGTGTGCGGACGCGCACGAGGTGTTCCAGCAGCTCACCGGGCTCGGCAGTGCGAAGAAGATGAAGTGCATCTGGCAGTCGCCGTTCAGCATGCATCACAACGCGGTGGCCGCGATCCGGAACGAGGCAGCGCACGCCGCGGCCGGCAAGCCCGCGCGCATCATGGCCCGCATGAACTCGCTGCTGGAGCCGGGGGTGATCGCCGAGCTCTACGCGGCGAGCAATGCCGGCGTGAAGATCGACCTGATCGTGCGCGGCGTGTGCACGTTGCGGCCCGGGGTCAAGGGCTTGTCGGACAACATCACGGTGCGCTCGATCGTCGGCCGCTTCCTCGAGCACAGCCGCATCTTCTATTTCCGCAACGGCGGGGCGGACGATGTCTATCTATCGAGTGCGGACTGGATGGATCGGAACTTCTTCCGGCGCATCGAGATTGCGTTTCCGATTCGGGAAGCGAAGTTGAAGAAGCGGGTCATCGATGAGGGGTTGCGGGTGCATCTCAAGGACAACGCGCTTGCCTGGGTGATGAATAGCGAAGGTGTTTATCACCGCAAGCGGCATGGGAAGGTAAAGTTCTCGGGGCAGGAGGCGCTGCTGCATGCGGCGACCACGAACTGAATGACTGGCTTGCGTGTTCCTGCGGTCGTATTGTCTGGATAAGCGTCTCGAAGAGCGGTCCAGTAGCTCACTGCACACCTCAAAGACGGTTGCCACCTTTTTCTCCTGCTCCGGCTGCCAATTAGGAGGGTAAGGCCCAGTGCAATCAAAAGTGTCGACTCTGGCTCGGGCACGCTAGCAAAAGCAACCGTTCCTGGAAAGAAGCCCGATCCGGAAGGGCTGTTCTTCCGGCCGGTGCGACTTAAGCAACTTCAATCGTGTTTCCAAAGTCAGTTGTTGCGAAATCGTTCGCGCTTCCATTAGTTGCTTGGCAGCCCAACGCGGTTCGTGGCCTGCTCGCTTCCAAGGTCGGGGACGCTGACGATCATCTTTCGATCGGCAGCGGTGTTCGCTCACTGGACCAGCCGTCGTTCGATGGAGCAGAAGAGGAGAAGGCCGCGCGCTTCTTCCGTCACCCGGCCAATGCCATGGTCATCACGCGACACAAGCTCCGTGCGCCCGGCAGGACACGTCGGCATGCGACTCATGGAGGCGTCCGCTCGACCGATGTTCCTGCTCGGCGCCAATCGACGATTGCTCTCGGTCACAGGCGCAGGTCATTGACCAGGTTGGTCAGCTCGACCTGCCGTTGACATCCGGTCTTCGCGAACACCGCCTTCGGCTGCGTGCGCACGGTGCGCAACGAGATGCGCAGCTCGGACGGGATATTGGACAAGCTCGATCCGAATCTCACGCCGGCGGAAGCGCGCGTCGCCGCGCTGGTCGCGTTTCGAGTGACGTCCAGGGGACCGACGCGTCGGCATCGACGCGGTGGTCACCCGGTCGCCGACCGCTAGGTCGTCTTCTTCGCTGCTGCTTTCTTCGCTGCTGCTTTCTTCGCTGGCGCCTTCTTGGCAGCGGCCTTCTTTGCCGGCGCCTTCTTGGTCGCAACCTTCTTTGCCGGCGCTTTCTTGGCTGCAACCTTCTTCGCCGGCGCTTTCTTGGCGGGTACCTTCTTCGCACCTGCCTTCTTCGCCGCCGCCTTCTTCGCCGGCGCCGACGTCTTCTCCGACTTCGCGAACGCATCCCCCGACGGCGCGCCTTCCGATCCCGGCTTCCTCATCTTCTCGCCACTGCCATGTTCGATACGATCGCGCTTCGCCTGAATGTTCGCGTACAAGCCCTTCTTCGCTGCCGCCATGTGATGTCCTTCGAGGATATGGAGCGGCGGACGGTCGCGCGGAACGATCCTGGTGTGCATCGGCCATCGGAGCATTCGCGCGAGCGGCGCGATCCGTGCGAACGCAATCGTGTCGGCCTCAGCGCCTGCGCGCCTCCACGACGCCCGGCACCTCGGCGATCGCCGTCAGCGCCTTCTGCAACTGCCGCGCATCGCCGACCTCGGCCGTGAAGCCCATCCGCGCCATGCCCTTGCGGCTCTCGGTCTGCACGCCGACCACATTGATCTTCTCGCGCGAGAAGACTTCGGAGATGTCGCGCAAGAGTCCCTGCCGGTCCTGTGCCGACACCTGCACGTCGACCGGGTACACCGCATCGCTGCGCCCGACCGCATCACCCCAGTCCACCGCGATCATCCGTTCGGGATCGCGTGCCCGCATCGCCGCGAGGTTGGTGCAGTCGACGCGATGGATCGCGACACCGCGGCCGCGCGTGACGAAGCCCTCGATCGGATCGGGCGGCGCCGGCTTGCAGCACTTCGCGAGCTGCGTCATCAACGCGTCGACGCCGACGACCAGCACCCCGCCGCGCCCGTCCCCGTTGACCGAAGCACCGCCGCCAAGCCGCGCCCGCAAGGCGTCGTCGCCGTCGCGCGCGGCGATCGCGCCCTCGCCCCCGGCCGTGATCGCCTCGATCACCTGCCGCATGCTGACCTCGTCCTTCGCGGCGGCCGCGAACAACTCGTCGGCCCGGGCGAAGCCGAGCCGCGCCGCCACCGCATCGAAACCCGGCATCGCCTTGCCGCTGACGCGCGCCGTCTGCTGCAGCGCCTTCTCGATCAACGCACGCCCGGCGGCCAGCGTCGCCTCGAGCTCGCGCGCGTTGAACCACTGCCTGACCTTGGCGCGGGCGCGCGGGCTCTGCAGGAAGCCGAGGTGCCCGTTGAGCCAGTCGCGCGACGGCCCGAGCTGCTCGAGCGTCGTCGTGGGCGACGGCTTCGCCGTGACGATCTCGATCGTCTGCCCGGTCTGCAACGGCGTGTTCAGCGCGACCATCACGCCGTCGACGCGGGCGCCGCGACAGCGATGCCCGAGTTCCGAGTGCACGTGATACGCGAAGTCGATCGGCGTCGATCCGACCGGCAGCTCGATCACGCGCGCCTCGGGCGTGAGCACGTAGATGCGGTCGTCGGAAGGCGCCTCGCCGGCATGCCGCACGACACCGTCGTCGCTCGCCTCGCGCTGCAGGTCGCCCGCGATCTCGGACCGCCACGCGAACAGCTGGCGCAGCCACGCGATGCGCTGGTCGAACTTGTCGGCCGTCTTCGTGGACGCCCCCCCTTCCTTGTAGCGCCAGTGCGCGGCGACGCCGTACTCCGCGAAGCGATGCATCTCGCGCGTCCGGATCTGCACTTCGAACGGCCGCCCTTCCTCGTCGTTCAACACCGTGTGGATCGAGCGATAGCCGTTCGCCTTCGGCTTCGCGATGTAGTCGTCGAACTCGGTCGGCAGCGCGTGCCAGCGGCCGTGCACGACGCCGAGCGCGGCGTAGCACGCGGCCTCGTCGGCGACGATCACGCGCAATGCCCGCACGTCGTAGAGGTTGGCGAACGACAGCTTCTTCGCCTGCATCTTGCCGACGATGCTGTACAGGTGCTTCGGCCGGCCCGTCACGACCGACTCGACGCCGGCGGCCGTCAGCAAGCCATGCAACTCGCGCGTCTTCCGCAGGATGAACGACTCGCGCTCGATGCGCTTCTCGTCGAGCATGCGCGCCGCCCGCTTGTACGCGTCGGGGTCGAGGAAGCGGAACGCGAGGTCCTCGATCTCCCACTTGATCTGCCACACGCCGAGACGGTTGGCGAGCGACGCGTACAGCTCGAGCGATTCGCGCGCGATGCCGGGGTCGGCCCATTCCGCGAGCGGCGTCTTGACCTCGGCGTACCAGCGCAACGTCTGCAGCCGCGACGCGAGCCGCACGAGCACGACCCGGATGTCGGTCGAGAACGCGAGCAGCATCTTGCGCAGGGTCTCGGCCTGCCGCTCGACGACCTTCGGATCGTTGGTACGGCCGTCCGGCATCGCCGTCGCCGCATGGCCGCTGCGAAAGCCCGGCCGCGCCGCATTGCCGAGCCGGGCCAACTGTCGAACGCCGATCGCGATCGTCGCGATCTCGTCGCCGAAGTTCTCCTTCAGCTGCTCCTCCGGCTTCGCGAGGCGTTCGGCCGCCGCGAACAGCAGACCCGCCGCGCGCGCGGCCGCGTCGGCCCGCACCGCGTCGAGGATGCGCACGATGCCGAGCGCATGCGACACGATCTCCTCGCCGCTCGACAGGCGGGCCGAGCCGTACAAGGCATCGGCGAAGTCCCACGCCCGGCGGACGATCTGCGCGTCGGCCGGGTCGAGGTGGTCGACGAACGCGTCGATGACGCGCGACTTTTGATCCGCGTCGACGCCCGGATCGGGGCCGCTCATCGCGCGATCCCGGTCGTTCGCCCGCCGGCGGAAAGCGGTGAGGTCGAAGCGCGAGTCATCGCGCGATTATAGGGACGCCCCCTCCGCGCGAGTGGCGCCGCACGGCGGGACGACCGCCGGCATCGTGCCTATGCGGTGGCCAGCACCACGCGCTTCGGCTTCGCTTCGCTGATCGGCAGGTTGATGAGTGCCGCGGCGACCGCCAGGGCGATGTCGGCGTACCACATCCACAGGTAGTCCCGATTGCGCGCGACGACGAGGCCGCCGAGATACGCGCCGAGGAAACCGCCGATCTGGTGCGACAGCAGCGTGAGGCCGAACAGCGTGCCGAGATAGCGCGTGCCGAACAGCTTGCCGACGAGTCCCGCGGTCGGCGGGACCGTCGCCAGCCAGGTGAAGCCGAGACTCGCGGCGAAGAGGTAGAACGTCAGCGACGTCTTCGGCGCTGCGAGGTACAGCAGGATCAGCACCGCGCGGCTCGCATACATCCACGCCAGCAGGTACTTCATCCGAAAACGCTGGCCGAGCCACCCGATCGTCAGGCTCCCGGCGATGTTGAAGAGGCCGATGATCGCGAGCGAATTGGCTGCGACCTGCGGGGACAGGCTGCACAGCGCCACCTCCCCCGGCAGATGCGTGACGAGGAACGCGATGTGGAAGCCGCACGTGAAGAAGCCGGCGTGGAGGCACAGATAGCTCGGATTGCGCATCGCCTCGCGCAGCTGGCGCTTCAGCCCGATGTCGTCGACCACCGCGGCGGGCGTGGCGGCGCTCGCCTTGACGCCGGCCGGCAGCAGGTCGCGGCGCTGGCGCAACGGCCACGTCAGCGGGATCGTCGCGAGCGTGATGGCCGCCATCGACAGCATCGCGGTGACCCAGCCCGCCGCGCCGATGATCGCCTGCATCAGCGGCGCGAACACGAACTGGCCGAACGACCCGCCCGCATTGATGAAGCCGGCGGCGAACGAGCGCTTCTCGGCCGGCAGGCGCTGCGCGGTCGCGCCGATCAGGATCGAGAAGCTGCCCGCCCCGGCGCCCGCCGCCGTGAGCAGGCCCATCGCGACGATCAGACCGGCCTGCGAATGCATGAACGGCGTGATCGCCATGCCGCCGGCGAGCAGAAACGCGCCGAACACGATCACCCGCGAGGCGCCGTACTTGTCGGCGACCGCACCGAAGATCGGCTGCGCCGCACCCCACGTGAATTGCCCGATCGCCAGTGCGAAGCTGATCGACACGATGCCGAGGCCGGTCGACGTGTTGATCGGCGACAGGAAGAGACCGGTCGACTGGCGCGCACCCATCGTGATCATCAGGATCGCACCCGCCGCGATCAGCAGCGGCCAGTTCGAGCGCGGGGGCGCTGCAACGGAGGCTGGCGTCATGGGGTGCTTCTGAATGGGTGCGATCGATCGAGAGTCTCGACCACGCCGTCGAAGAGACGATGCAGCGAACCCACCTTCGACGCGCCGAGCGTTCGATTGATCCCGTCCTGCGCGCGCCGCCACAGCTTCTTCGCGTCCCGATGGCGCGCACGTCCGAGATCGGTCAGCAGGATCTCCCGTTGACGGGCATCGGACTTCGAACGCGCCAAGGTGACGAGGCCGGCGTCGATCAGCGGCTTGAGGTTGCGCGTCAACGTCGTGCGATCCATGTCGAGCGCGGTCGCGAGCGCGCCGACCGTCATCGGGCCGCTCCACAGCAGCGACGACAACAACGAGAACTGCGTCACGCGCAGACCCGATGGCGCGAGGACGCGGTCGTAGATCTGCGTGATGCGGCGCGCGAGGCGACGGGCGCGGAAGCACGTGCATCCGTCGACGACGGCCCCTGCATCGGCCGCGGCGACCGGATCCCGGCGTCGGGCGGTCCGCACAGGGCGAACAGCGGTCTCAGCTTCGGGATGGAGACGGACAGTGGGCAACGGGGAACCGTTCGGATGGCTGATCGGCCGGGCGGACTCGACGGCGGCTTCGATCGAATATAGTGTAGATACACTCAATTCGCAATGCGCGTGCGGCCGCTCCGCTCGCGACATCCTTCTTCCACTTTGAGGGACGCCATGTCCGATACCGACCTCTCCCCGGCCGAACGGGCCGCCCGCTGGCGCGACGACGAGGCGGCGATCCGCGCGCGCTGGGGCGAGCCCGGCGTGATCGATCGCGACACGATGAAGACGATGTCCGGCATGGAGGTCTTCGCCGCCATCCGCGACGGCCGTCTGCCGACGCCGCCGATCGGCAAGCTGCTCGACTTCATCGCGATCGAGTTCGAACCCGGCCGCATCGTCTTCCAGGGCACGCCCCGGCAGGATCACTACAACCCGCTCGGCAGCGTGCACGGCGGCTATGCGGCCACGCTGCTCGACTCGTGCGTCGGCTGCGCGGTCCACACGATGCTGCCGGCCGGCAAGGGCTACACGACGCTCGAGCTGAAGGTCAACTACATCCGTGCGATGACGGACCGGACCGGCCCGGTGCGCGCGGAAGGCAGGACCATCTCGGTCGGCAACCAGACCGCGGTGGCCGAGGGCCGTCTCACGGACAGCGGTGGGAAGCTGCTGGCGTTCGCGACCACGACGTGTCTGGTGTTTCCGATCTGACGCGTTCGCGCCTCACGCCGGCAGTTCGTCCTTCTTCACGAGCCAGCGCCAGATCGCATAGCCGACCAGCGTCGCGACCAGGCCGCCGGCCGCGACGATGCGAGACCCGGGGAAGCCCGAGCGGAACATCGCCTGCAACCCGCCCGCCAGCACCACGCACAACAGCATCGGCGCGATCACGCCGGGCCGATCGCGCAGGTAGCGTCGATAG
>CAXTPX010000074.1:0-9172 GCA_964246005.1 uncultured Burkholderiaceae bacterium
CGGGGCTGCTGCTCGGCGTGCCGTTCGCCTACGTGCTCGCCCGCTACCGGATCGGGGATGTCGTGCAGGTCAGCGCATTTCGCGGCGACGTCCTCCAGGCCCGTTCGTTGACGCTGCAAGCCGGCGCGCGCAAAGCGATCGTCGACGCCATGGCCGGCAAGCGGAAGCGCCCGGCGGCCCTGCGCGCCGACTGGCTCGCGGTCGACTTCAGCCAGGCCGCCTGACCGCAATCAGCGCGTGGCCTCGTCGTCCTGCGCAGGCTTGTCCTGCCCGTCGTCCGGTTCGCCGCTGATCGCGTAGCGCTCGCTCGCCCACGCGCCGAGGTCGACGTTCTTGCAGCGCTCGGAGCAGAACGGCCGGAAGGGACTGGCGGCGCTCCAGACCACGTCGGCGCTGCAGGTGGGACATTGAACGACGGCCATGCGGTGACGGTTTTCGAGACTCAGAGGTTGCAGAGCACCAGCTCGAACGGCACGTCGTAATCGATCGGACGCGGTCGCATGTCGCCGTCCTGCGCCGTGAAGCGGACCCAGATCATGTACTTGTTCGCGCTCGTTTCGGGGATGGCGCCGAGCGACTCGTCGAGCCGGACCTGCAGCATCTGGTACGACTTGCCGCCGAGCATCTGCTGGTAGCCGCCCTGCGCCGCGACGACCTGGAGCAGGTGGCCCGACTCGCGCAGCAGCCGCAACACGATCTCGAAGCAGCGGCGCAACGGCATCAACGGGCCGACCCAGATCGTCAGATCGTCGAGCCGCTGCTGCGCCGGACGACTGAGCCACGCGTGGTACGACGGCAGGTCGAACTCGCAAGTGCCGCCCGGAATGATGCTGCGGCTGCGGATGCTGGTCAGCCAGTCGTTGTCGCGCAGGTGCTGGCCGACCTTGCCGGGCGCGTCGTACAGTCCACGGGTCGCCTGCTCGATGTCCGACAGGATGCTCTCGAGCTTGGCCTGCTCGACCGCCGCATTGCCGCGCAGCGCCGACAGCGCGTGCCGTTGACGTTCGAGTTCCTGCAACAGGTCGGACTTGAGATCGGCCCGACCGGCCACGTCGAGGATCTCGAACATCGTCACCAGCGCCACGTGATGCGACGTGGGATGCGGTTGCGACAGGAATATTTCGAGGCGGTCGAACAGGTCTTCGAGCCGCAGCAGCGTTCGGATGCGCTCGTTGAAGGGATACTCGTACTGGATCAATGGACGCCTGCAGGGACAGGAACGAGTGCTGGACCGGGTGCGGGGGTCGGCTCGAATGCGACGGTCGGACGCGCACGAACTTCGTCACCGTGTCCTCGAAACGGTGCGGCGATGTGGCGCGATTCTGAAGCAAGCGCCCCCGATTGACAAACGATGAGCGCTTGCGCTCATCGCCCCCGCGAAGGCGGGGGTCCAGTGGCGTCGAAACGCGCGCGTCACCCCCGCGGAAGCGGGGGTCCGGTGTCGTTGTCGTAAAGCTGGGCTGCAGCCGAATAACGCGCATGCAGCACCGCGATCGGCCCGTCGAGAAGTGCCGCATCGCCACTGTTATCGATCACATCGTCCGCCAGCGCGATCCGTTCCGCCTGCCGCATCTGCGTCACGATGATCGCCCTGACCTCCGCCTCCGTCAGTCCGCTGCGCCGCATGACGCGCTCGATCTGCACCGCCTCGTCGCATGCGATGACCAGCGTCCGCTGCACGGTGGCCGCGCGACTGCGTGATTCGAACAGCAAGGGCACGACCAGCATCACGTAGGCGGACGTGGCCGCATCACGCTCCCGGTCGCACGCGGCGCGGATCAGTGGATGCAGGATCGCCTCGAGACGGCGGCGCTCGTCGGCATCGCCGAACACGCGGGCGCGCATCGCGGCACGGTCGAGTGCTCCGCCGGCCGTGATGAACGACGGACCGAACGCGTCGCGGATCGCATCGATCGCCGCGCCGCCGGGCACCGTCAGTCGATGGGCGGCGACATCGGCGTCGACGATCGCGACACCGAGGGCGGCGAAGCGATCCGCGACCGTCGACTTGCCGCAGCCGATCCCCCCGGTCAGGCCGACGGTGTAACGCATGCGCAAGCTGACTCCAACGCGCCGCCGCGATCAGGCGATCGTCGGAAGGATGGCCTCGATGACCTGCTGTCCGACGAACAGCATCAGCAGGCCTGCGGGAGCGAGGTAGACGCCGAATGCGAACTTGGTCGCGACCTCCCGTCGACCGGCGACGATCAGCCCGATGCCGATCACGGCACCCACGCCGGCCGACATCAGGATGATCGGCAACAGCGCCTTCCACCCGAACCACGCGCCGAGCGCGCCGAGCAGCTTGAAGTCGCCGTAGCCGAAGCCCTCCTTGCCGAATGCCAGCTTGTAGGCCCAGAACACCATCCACAGGCTGAGATAGCCGGCCGCCGCGCCCCACACCGCGTCGCCCAACGACACGAAGCCGCCTTCGGCCGCCCACAGGAGGCCGATCCAGAGGAGGGGCAACGTGATCGCGTCGGGCAGCAGCATCGTGTCGGCGTCGATGAAGAGGAGCGCGATCAGGCAGCCGATCAGCACCAGCGACGCGATCGTCGCGAGCGTCGCGCCGAAGTGCCAGGCCGCCCCCGCGAAGAGGAACCCGGTCAGCAACTCGATCATCGGATAGCGCAGCGAGATCGGCGCCTTGCACGCCTTGCAGCGGCCGCGCAGCACGAGGTAGCTGACGATCGGGATGTTTTCGAGCGGTCCGATCGGGTGACCGCAGGATCCGCAACGCGACCCCGGGCCGATGAGGTTCTCGTCGGGCAACGCGGCAACCAGCGAATGAAACGCAGGCTCGGCCGCGTGCAGGTGCTTCTTCAGCGACGTTCGCTTCGCCTCGTCCGCATGCGCGGCGACGCGATCGATGTACGGGTCGACGTCCTCGAACCACTCGACGACGCCGACGACGTTGCCGCGCTCGATCATCCGCGGCAGTCGATGGATGACGACGTTGAGGAAGCTGCCGACGAGAAGGCCGAACAGCCCCGCGAGCGACGTCAGCGCGACGCGGCTCTCGAGCAGCGCCTCGATCACGGGATCGGTCGCGCTGTCGTCAAACCACCTGACCCAGCTTGAAGATCGGCAGGTACATCGCGACGACCATGCCGCCGACGAGCACCCCGAGGATTACGATGATCAGCGGTTCGATCAGGCTCGACAGCGCGTCCACCGCGTCGTCGACCTCGGCCTCGAAGAAGTCCGCCACCTTCGACAGCATGCTGTCGAGCGAGCCCGACTCCTCGCCGATCGACACCATCTGGATGACCATGTTCGGGAACACGTTGGTGTTCTGCATCGCGTTGGTCAGTGACACACCGGTCGCCACGTCGCCCTGCACTTTCTTGGTCGCCTCGGCATAGACGTAGTTGCCCGACGCGCCTCCGACCGAGTCGAGCGCCTCGACGAGCGGCACGCCGGCTGCGAACATCGTGGCGAGCGTGCGGGTCCAGCGCGCGATGGACGACTTGCGCACCAGGTCGCCGAAGATCGGCGCCTGCAGCAGCGCGCGATCCATGAACGCCTGGATCTTCGGACTGCGCCGCCACGCCTGCAGGAAGAAGTAGATCGCGCCGAAGATCGCGGGGAAGATGACCCACCACCACGCGACGAAGAAGTCGGAGATCGCCATCACGACCAGCGTCGGGCCCGGCAGGTCGGCGCCGAAGCTCGAGAACACGCTCTTGAACGCCGGGATCACGAAGATCATGATCACGGCCGTCACGATGAAGCCGACGGCGAGCACCGCGACCGGATAGAACAGCGCGGACTTGATCTTGCCCTTGATGGCGAGGATCTTTTCCTTGTAGGTCGCGAGCCGGTCGAGCAGCGAATCGAGGATACCGGCCTGCTCGCCGGCCGAGACCAGGTTGCAGAACAGCGGGTCGAAATAGAGCGGGTACTTGCGGAACGCCTGGTTCAGGCTCGATCCGGTCTCGATATCCGAGCGCACGTCGTTCAACAGCTTGGAGACCGACGCGTTGGCGTGACCCCGACCGACGATGTCGAACGCCTGCAGCAGCGGAACGCCGGCCTTCATCATCGTCGCGAGCTGGCGCGTGAACAGCGTGACGTCCTTGTCCTTGATCTTCTTGCCGCTCTTGAAGGTCTGCTTCTTGATCTTCGTGACGAGGATGCCCTGCTTCCGCAACGACGCGTTGACGAGCGCGTCGCCCGCAGCGCGCATCTCGCCGCGGACGTTCTTGCCGTTGCGGTCCTTGCCTTCCCAGGCGAACATCGACTCCTTGGTGCCGGGCCTGCGCGTCAGATTGGCTGTCGCCATCATCGGTCTCCGTGGGTTTCGCCGCGTCGCCGCTTCATTGGTTGGTCACCGCGAGGACTTCCTCGAGCGACGTATGGCCGTGCTTGACCTTCAGGAGACCGGACTGCCGAAGATCGCGCACGCCTTCGCGCCGGGCCTGGTCGGCGATCTCCAGCGCATTGCCACCGCCGAGGATGATCCGCTGGATCTCCTCGGTGATCGGCATCACCTGGTAGATGCCGACCCGTCCCTTGTAACCGCTGCCCTTGCACTTCTCGCAGCCGACCGCGTGATACGGCTGCCACGACCCGTCGAGCTCGTGCTCTTCGTAGCCGGCTTCGATCATCGCCTCGTCCGGAATGTCGATCGGCTGCTTGCAGATGCACAGCTTGCGGGCGAGCCGCTGGGCCGTGATGAGAATCACCGACGATGCGATGTTGAAGGTCGGCACACCCATGTTCATCAGGCGGGTCAAGGTGGTCGGCGCGTCGTTGGTGTGCAGCGTAGAGAACACCATGTGGCCGGTCTGCGCGGCCTTGATCGAGATGTCCGCCGTCTCGAGGTCGCGGATCTCGCCGACCATGATGATGTCCGGGTCCTGCCGCAGGAACGCCTTCAGCGCGGCCGAGAACGTCAGGCCCGCCTTGTCGTTCATGTTGACCTGGTTGACGCCGGCGAGCTGGATTTCGGCCGGGTCCTCCGCCGTGCTGATGTTGATGCCCGGCTGATTCAGGATGTTGAGGCAGGTGTACAGCGACACGGTCTTGCCCGAGCCGGTCGGGCCGGTCACGAGGACCATTCCGTACGGACGCTGGATGGCGTTCATCAGCGTCACCTTCTGCTCCGGCTCGTAGCCGAGCGCATCGATCCCCAGCTTGGCCTGCGACGGATCGAGGATCCGCATCACGATCTTCTCGCCGTACAGCGTCGGCAGCGTGGAGACGCGGAAGTCGATCGCGCGGGTCTTCGACAGGACCAGCTTCATGCGGCCGTCCTGCGGCACGCGCTTCTCGGAGATATCGAGACGGGAGATCACCTTGATGCGCGATGCGAGCTTGTCCTTGATCGCGAGCGGCGGCTGCGTGATTTCGCGCAACTGGCCGTCCTGGCGAAAGCGGATGCGATAGAAGCGCTCGTACGGCTCGAAGTGGATGTCGGACGCGCCGTCGTTGATCGCGTCCATCAGGATCTTCTGCAGGAAGCGGACGACCGGCGCGTCGTCGACATCGGACTGCGCCGCCGCTTCGGCGGGGCCGACCTCCGCGTCCTCGAAATCGAGATGCAGGTCGTCGCTCATGTACTCGTTGAGCGCCGCATCGGCGCTCTGGCCGAGCCGTTCGAGCAGTTGCACCAGCTTGTCGTGCTCGACGACGACGGCCTCGATCAGCAACTGCGTCTGGAACTTGACCTGATCGATCGCCTGATAGTTGGCCGCATCCGACACGGCCACGGTGAGCTTGTTGCCGCGGCGATGGAGACCGACGATCTTCAGGCCCTGCACGAGCTTCTTGTCGATCACCTCGTTCTGCATCTGCGCCGGGTCGTACGCGTTCAGATCGAGCAGCGGCAGTGCGAACATCTGCGACAGGTTGACCGCGAGGTCGATCGAGGTCATGACCCGGCTGTTGACCAGTTGATCGATGAACGAGACCTGCGCACCGCCGGCCGCGCGCGCGATGCCTTCGGCCTGCTGCATCGACAGCTTGCCGGCCTGGACCAGCGCGCGCCCGAGGCCGGTGATGACGGCGGTCGGCGTTGTCGAAGCGGTACTCAGTGCGGCCATGGATCCAGAAGGTCTTGTACGGTGATGCGAAGCGTAATGTCGAAAACTTCGGTCGTTCGTTGCCGTGCTCGTCTACGCTGCCGGTGTCGTCGTGCTGCAGGGGCTCGAAGACGGCCACCGGCGACGAGGGACGGTGCGGCGCACGCGGTCAGCGGAGAACGGATCGGCCACAAGGGCAGCGCCGGGCGCCGGTCGCGATGTCGAATCGATCATGCCGACCACACATAGCTTTGTAAACCAGATCGCCTGGGGCCAACCGGGGAGCAGCGAGTCTTTTCGGGCGCTGTTGCTTGGATGCGCCAATGAATCAGCCATCTAGATGAAGCCCCGAGCCGTTCCGGGGCGATCTTCTATGCGCGGCGCGGACCGGCCTCGGGCAATGCCGAGCACGCGAGCAATCGCCTGCTGGACTGTCGGCACCGGACCGGGATTGTTGAGGGGAGAGGGCGACGGCGGCTGCCGTCGTCGCCGAAGTGCGATGCCTGCGAGGGGATACGAGTCGTCGTTTCAAGCTGGTCGGGGTGAGAGGATTCGAACCTCCGGCCTCTACGTCCCGAACGTAGCGCTCTACCAGGCTAAGCTACACCCCGTGCTTGCGTCCCGCGCGATGCGGAACGGACTGCTCGACGCGTTTGCGCTCGAATGCCGCTGCAACCGGAAATCAGTAATCGCGGTGAATCGCAAACGAACACAATTCTAGCAGAGATCGTTTGTACGGCGACTCGGGCAAGCGCTCGGCGACCGCCCTCGCCGCCGCGGCTTCGCGTTCTGCCATCGCCCGTGTGTACTCGAGCGCGCCGCTGGTGTCGATCGCCGCCTGGATGCCGGCAAGGTCGGCGTGCGAACTGTCGATCACGGTGTCGCGCACCATCGCCTGTTGCGAGACGCTGCCGCGCTCCAGCAGGTAGATCAACGGCAGCGTCGGCTTGCCTTCGCGCAGGTCGTCGCCGACGTTCTTCCCGATCTCCGCAGTGACGCCCGAGTAATCGAGGACGTCGTCGACCAGCTGGAACGCGGTGCCGATGCGCCGACCGAACTCGGCCCAGGGTTCCTGCTCGTCTTCGGAACAGCCGGCGAGAATCGCTGCCAGCCGCGCCGACGCCTCGAACAGCTTCGCGGTCTTGTAGCGGATCACCTGCAGGTAGCGCTCTTCGTCGACATCCGGATCGTGGATGTTGAGAAGCTGCAGGACTTCCCCTTCGGCGATCACGTTGGTCGCGTCGGCCAGCGTGCGCATCACCGGCAGGCTGCCGACATCGACCATCATCTGGAACGAACGCGAATAGAGAAAATCACCGACCAGCACCGACGCCGCATTGCCGAACAGCGCGTTGGCGGTCTGATGCCCGCGACGCAGGTCCGATTCGTCGACGACGTCGTCGTGCAGCAGCGTAGCGGTATGGATGAATTCGACCACGGCCGCGAGCGCGAGACGGTGCGGCCCGCGGTAGTCGAGCGCCCCGGAGATCAACAGCAGCAGCGCCGGCCGCAGCCGCTTGCCGCCGGCGCCGATGATGTACTCGGAGACCTGATTGACGAGGACGACGTCCGAGCGCAAGCGCGTCCGGATCAACGCGTCCATCGCCCTCATGTCGTCCGCGACCGGTGCGAGCAACGACGCCGCCTGGACATGCGCCGCAGTGGTCGCTTCCGGCCGGTCGGGTTCGGTCAGTTCGAGCGGTTCGGGGCTGGCGATGTAGGCGTTCAAGTTGGACGGGGTGGTACGACGGCGGCCATCGAAGCGGGCGGGCGCGGTCGAAAATTATATGCCAGGCCTCCGTCCTCGCTGGAGGTGCCGATTCGATCCGTTGACCGCCCGGTACGGCGAAGGTATCATCGCGGGTTTCCCCGAATCCGTGCCTGGCCGGGCGCCAGTCGTACGGAATCAACCATCGCAGAGGTCCAACATGTACGCGGTCATAAAAACCGGCGGCAAGCAGTACAAAGTCGTCGCTGGTGAAAAATTGAAAATAGAACAGATACCGGCGGACGTGGGAACGGAAATCACGCTGGACCAGGTGCTCGCGGTCGGCATCGGCGAATCGATTCAGTTCGGTCAGCCGCTCGTCGCGGGCGCCACGGTCACGGCAACGGTTCTCTCCCAGGGTCGTCACGACAAGGTCAAGATCTTCAAGATGCGGCGGCGCAAGCATTACCAGAAGCGCCAGGGCCATCGGCAGGATTACACCGAGGTTCTGATCGGCAGTATTGAAGGCGCGATCGACGGTGCGGGCGCGGCGGCAGCCAGCGCAGCCGCGGCCTGAGGAGAACGACACCATGGCACACAAGAAGGCAGGCGGCAGTTCACGCAATGGCCGCGATTCGGAGTCGAAGCGACTCGGCGTCAAGGTCTACGGCGGACAGGCCATCAACGCCGGCGGCATCATCATCCGTCAGCGCGGCACTCGCATTCATCCCGGCATCAACGTCGGCATCGGCAAGGACCACACGCTCTTCGCGTTGGTCGACGGTACGGTCAACTTCGGCTTCAAGGGCGCGACCAAGCGTCATCTCGTGAATGTCGCACCCGTGGCCGTGCCGGAGCCGGTCGCCGCATAGCATTTCGCATTTGCGGGAACCACAGAGCCCCGCCCTCCGCGGGGCTTTGTCTTTGAGCGGGACGGCACATGAAATTCATCGACGAAGCGAAGATCGACGTGGTCGCGGGCGACGGCGGCAACGGCATCGCGAGCTTCCGGCGTGAGAAGTTCATCCCGTTCGGCGGCCCGGATGGCGGCGACGGCGGTCGCGGTGGCAGCGTGTACGCCGTCGCCGACCGCAACATCAACACGCTGGTCGACTATCGCTACGCGAAGCTGCACCGCGCGAAGAAGGGCGAGCACGGCCGCGGCTCCGACTGCTACGGCGCCGGGGCCGACGACGTCACGCTGCGGATGCCGGTCGGCACGCTGATCGCAGAGCTAGAGAGCGGCGAACTCGTCGCCGACCTGACCGAGCACGGGCAGGTCGCGCTGCTCGCGCAAGGCGGCAAGGGCGGTCTCGGCAACATCCACTTCAAGTCGAGCACGAATCGTTCGCCGCGCCAGCAGACCGACGGCGAGCCCGGCCAGGAACGGTCGCTGAAGCTCGAGCTGAAGGTGCTCGCCGACGTCGGCCTCCTCGGG
>CAXTPX010000075.1:0-9125 GCA_964246005.1 uncultured Burkholderiaceae bacterium
CGCGCGCTTCGCAAGCGCATGAGGATCCCGGTCTTCCACGACGACCAGCACGGCACCGCGATCATCGTGGCCGCCGCGATGACCAACGCGCTCATCGTCAGCGGCAAGACGTTCGCCGACGTCAAGCTCGTGGTGTCGGGCGCGGGCGCCGCAGCGCTGGCCTGCGTCGACCTGCTGGTCGACCTCGGACTGCCGATCGCCAACATCTGGCTGACCGACCTCGCCGGCGTCGTCTACCAGGGTCGGGTCGAGCTGATGGATCCGGACAAGGACCGCTTCGCGCAGGAGACGTCGATGCGCACGCTGGCCGAGGTGATCGTCGGCGCCGATGTGTTCCTCGGTCTGTCGGCGGGCGGCGTGCTGAAGCAGGACATGGTCGCGACGATGGTCGAGAGCCCGATCATCTTCGCGCTCGCGAATCCCACGCCCGAGATCCTGCCGGAGCTCGCGAAGGCCGTGCGCCCGAAGGCGATCATCGCGACCGGTCGTACCGACTACCCGAACCAGGTCAACAACGTGCTGTGCTTCCCGTTCATTTTCCGCGGGGCGCTCGACGTGGGGGCGACGACGATCACGCGCGAGATGGAGATCGCGACCGTCAACGCGATCGCCGAGCTGGCGCGACAGGAACAGAGCGACATCGTCGCGACGGCGTACGGCATCGAGGATCTCGCGTTCGGTTCCGAGTACCTGATCCCGAAGCCGTTCGACCCGCGGCTGATCGTGAAGATCGCGCCGGCGGTCGCGAAGGCGGCGATGGAATCGGGCGTGGCGCTGCGGCCGATCGACGACATGGACGCGTATCGCGAGCGCCTCGTGCAGTTCGTGTACCAGAGCGGCACGATGATGAAGCCGATCTTCACCGCGGCTCGCGAGATCGCGCCGGACAAGAAGCGGCTCGTGTTCGCGGAAGGCGAGGAGGAGCGCGTGCTGCGCGCGGTGCAGGTCGTGATCGACGAGAAGATCGCGACGCCCATCATGATCGGCCGGCCGCACATCATCGAGCAGCGCATCGCGCGCTACGGCCTTCGCATGAAGCTCGGCGTCGACGTGTCGGTCGTCAACACCGAGCAGGACGATCGCTATCGCGACTACTGGCAGACCTACCACGCGCTGATGATGCGAAAGGGCGTCGACAAGGAGATGGCCCGGCTCGAGATGCGTCGGCGCAGTACGCTGATCGGCGCGATGATGATCAGGAAGGGCGAGGCCGACGGCCTCGTGTGCGGCACGATCAGTACCGTGCATCGCCACCTCGCGTACATCGACGACGTGATCGGGCACGCGCCCGGCGCGAACGTCTATGCCGCGATGAACGGGCTGATCCTGCCGGGTCGCCAGGTGTTCCTCGTCGACACGCACATCAACGAGGACCCGACCGCCGAACAGTTGTGCGCGATCACGATGATGGCCGCCGACGTGATGCTTCGCATCGGCATCGTGCCGAAGGTCGCGTTGCTGTCGCATTCCAACTTCGGTTCGTCGAACCTGCCGTCGGCGATGAAAATGCGGACGACGCTGGCGCTGCTGCGCGAGAAGGCGCCGGACCTCGAGGTCGACGGCGAGATGCACGGCGACTGCGCGCTCGACGAGAAGCTGCGACGCGGCATCGCCTCGGACACGACGCTGACCGGCGAGGCCAACCTGCTGGTGCTGCCGAACATCGATGCGGCCAACATCGCCTACAACCTGTTGAAGACCGCGGCCGGCGGCAACATCGCGATCGGGCCGGTGCTGCTCGGCTGCGCTGCGCCGGTCAACATCCTCACGCCGTCGGCGACGGTGCGGCGGATCGTCAACCTCGCGGCACTGACGGTCGTCGAGGCGAACGCGACCAGCGCCCGCTGAACGTTCGGGCTTCGTCGAGGTCGGGCCGGCTGCGCGCAGCGCTCTGCCTCGTCGCGCTGTTGGTCGGGACGAACGCTGGTGCGCAGACACTCGCACTGTCCTTCGACGACGGCTTCGACCCGCGCGAGCAGCCGTCCGCGTCCGAATGGAACGCGGCGATCCTCGACGCGTTGCGCGACGCGAAGGTTCGATCGATACTGTTCGCCGCGGGCTCGCGTGTCGACAGTGCGGAAGGACTCGCGCTCGTGAAGGCCTGGGGTGATGCGGGGCACCGCATCGGCAACCATACGTATCTGCATCGCAGCCTCGGCTCCACGCGCACCACGCTCGACGCGTTCATCGCGGACTGCGAGCGCAACGAGGCGCTGCTGAAGGACGTGCCGGGCTGGACCCGCCGGCTGCGCTTCCCGTACCTCAAGGAAGGCGACACGGCCGACAAGCGCGACGGCTTTCGCGCGTGGATGGACCGGCACGACGATCGTTCGGGCGCCGTCAGCATCGATGCGAGCGACTGGTACTACGACGCGCGCTATCGCAACTGGCGAGCCGCGCATCCGGATGCCGATCCGGCACCGTTCCGACGTGCGTATCTCGCCCATCTCGCGGATCGATCCGCTTACTACGAAGCGTTGTCGCGACGCGTCCTGCATCGCAGCGTGAAGCACGTCCTGCTGCTGCACACGAACGCGATCAACGCGGCGTTCCTGCCGGACGTGATCGCGATGTTCCGCGGGCACGGCTGGACCATCGTCGCGCCGGACGACGCCTACGACGATCCGGTGTACGCGATGCGGCCTGACGTGCTGCCGGCGGGCGAGAGCATCCTGTGGTCGCTCGCGAAACAGGCCGGCATCGCGGACCTGCGCTATCCGGCGGAGGACGACGTCTACGAGAAACCGTCGCTCGACGCGCTCGGCTTGTGAAGATTCTTTACTGCCGGCATTCGAGCGATGCCGACCGGCGAGGGCGGCTGCCGGTGCCGGCGGACAGCGACGGGGTCGACGTGCCTGAAACTTGCTGAAGGCGGCCGCCCGCGGCAACATCGCGATCCACCCTCGCGGCGTCGACCGTCGTCGAGGCCAACAGGACACCGGGATGCGCCGTCCGGTCCATGGGGGGAACGACATGGTCAGAACACGCCTGCCGCTCGCTTGCCTGTTCGCGGTCTGCTGTTCCGGCGACGCGTTCGCTGCCGATGCGTCCGGCGCGCTGCGCCAGGTTCGGACCGACCATGGCCTGGTCGAAGGCAGCCCGAGCACCGACGGCGCGGTGCGCGCGTTCAAGGGCATTCCGTATGCCGCGCCACCGGTCGGCACCCTCCGGTGGAGGTCGCCGCAACCGTCCGCCGACTGGTCCGGCGTGCGCAAGGCGACCGAGTTCGGGTCGCGCTGCGTGCAGTCGCATCCGGGTGTCGAGATCGCGTTCCGCGATCGTGGCGAGAGCGAGGACTGTCTCTTCGTCAACGTGTGGACGCCGGCGAAGGCGGCGACGCAGAAGCTGCCGGTCCTGGTGTGGATTCACGGCGGCGCATTCACCGACGGCGCCGCGTCGGAGCCGCGTTACGACGGCGAGAACCTCGCGAGGAAGGGCATCGTCGTCGTCAGCCTCAATTACCGGCTCGGCGTTCTGGGCCTTTTCGCACATCCCGAGCTGACGCAGGAATCGGATGTCCATGCGTCCGGCAACCAGGGCCTCCTCGATCAACTGGCCGCGCTGCGCTGGGTCGCGGCCAACATTGCCGCGTTCGGTGGCGACCCCGGCAACGTGACCATCGCCGGGGAGTCGGCGGGCTCGCAATCGGTGTCCGCGTTGATGGCTTCGACGATCGCGCAGCCTTACTTCCACAAGGCGATCGGCGAGAGTGGCGCGCTGTTCCCCACGATCGACAACGACTACGTGCCGCGGCCGCTCGCCGACGCCGAGGCGGTGGGCCTCAAGTTCGCGAAGTCGATCGATGTGCCGTCGATCGCCGCCCTCCGCGCAATGCCGGCCGAGAGCGTGACGCAGGCCGCGACGAAGTCGGGTTCGTTCAAGGCCGCCGTCGACCTCGACGGCTACTTCCTGCCCGCGAGCGTGGGGAAGATCTACGCCGGCGGGGATCAGGCGCACGTCCCGTTGCTCGCCGGATGGAATGCGGACGAGGGCACGCTGCTCGCGCTCCCGGCCAAGGGTCAGCTCACCGCGGGCGGGTTCAAGGTGCTCGCGACCGTGCGCTTCGGCTTCGACGTCGGGTCGTTCCTGAAGCTCTTCCCGGCCGACAACGACGCGCAGGCCTACGCGTCGGCCGCGCAACTGGCCGGCGACGACTTCGCGGCCTACGGCACGTGGAAGTGGCTGAACGTCCAGGCACAGTCGGGCCAGCCCGCGGTCTACCGCTACTACTTCGAGCAGGTCCCTGCCAACAAGCCCGGCGCGACGCTCGCCAGGTTGCCGTTGGCCGAGATGGGTTCGTACCACTCCGCCGAGCTCGAGTACGTGTTCCAGACGCTCAAGCGCGACGGCGTTCCGCTGACGCCCGGCGACCTCAAGCTCGCCGACGCGATGTCGTCGTACTGGGTCAATTTCGCGAAGACCGGCAACCCGAACGGCAACGGTCTGCCGGAGTGGCCCGCGTACACCGCGGGCCTCGGCTATCCGGTGATGCACCTGCGGGGCGACGCGATCCGGGCGGCACCCGAAGACGACCGGGCGCGCTACCAGTTCATCGACGCGCACGCGGCGAAGCCGAAATAGCGAGTGCGCCGCCCGACTGCGCTCGGTCTATAAAGATTCTTTACTATCGGTTGCCGGATGCCGTTCAACCCCGCACGGCCGTGACGAACGTGTAGATCGCGAACCCGACCACGGCGACGCCGGCGGCGATCGTCAGCAGGGCGCGTTGCCGGAACAGCGTCATCGCGTCGTCGATCGGGCGGTTCGACACGAGAAACGGCGCGCCCTTCGGGCCCTTCCAGACGACGATCGCATCGGGCGACATCGGCGGCGGCTTCTCGCCCGACGCGTCGAGCGCCTCGACCCGCAGCGGCCGGTCGCGTCCCCAACCCAGCCGGCCGATGAAATCGAGATAGCCGATCGTCACCGCCGCCGGTGCCCGGAGCGGCGACGGCAGCGCGCCGACCAGCGCCCGCCGCCAGCGGCCGCTGACGATCGCGCGGTACGCCCGGGTGACGAGACCCGGTGGCGACGGGGGCGGGATGTCGCGGCGCCGATCGACGTGACCGAACACGGTCAACGGCGCGCCGACCTCCATCCGCTCCTCGGCGACGCGGATGCTCTGCCGGCCGTCCCACGCGAAGCCGAGTGCGTCGAGGAACGCCGCGCCCGATGGCGGCAACGCGTCGATGCGCGACGTCCAGCGGTCGTGGGCGAGCACGAGCCGTGCGCCGGGCAACCAGACGGGGACGCGGCCGCTCGGGTCCTCGACGTCGACGATGTCGATCGTCCCGTCGTGCCGCGACGCGACCTGTCGCCACACGTCCGTCTGGTCCTCGCGGTACTCGAGCGAGACGGTCACGTCCCACCACACGCTCGCGCGACCACTGATCGGCGCGACGGTCGGACGATCGGTCGCCGCGCGGCCCTCGAGCCGCACCGGGCCGGGTGCCGTGGCGATCGCCTCGGCAACGCGGGAGAGCGGCGTCGCGCGCGACGACTCGCCGACGCGCAGGTCCCCGAGGCCGCGTCGCAGCAGCCAGCCGCCCGCGACGAGTCCGACGAGTACGATCACGAACGGGGTCAGCAGCAAGACCAGTGCGAACAATGCCGCGATCAGCATCGCGAACACGCCGAGGACGAGGCCGACGAGGTCGAGCCGGGTCCACGCCTTCGACGCGATGCCGAGACGCTGCTGGGTGGCCGCGAGCGGCAACCCGTCGCCGATCCAGCGCGCGCCGAGCCTCGCGCGGAGGGCATCGACGAGCGCCGTCGTCTCCGGCCCCGGCGGCAGCCGTCGCATGAAGCCGTCCGCATCGGCGACCGACAGCAGCAGCCATTCCATCCGGGCCGGCGTCCAGGCGGGCATGTCGGGTGCGCCCGGGCCACCCATTCCCGCCATCGAAGCCGTGCCCCCGGCGACGATGCGGTCCCACGCGACGGTCGCGCTCGACTCGAAGACGTCGTCCGAGGCGTAGATGAGCGCGTCGTCGCGCAACTCGAAGCTCGCGTTCGTGTCGCCGAGCGGCGAGGGCGTGACGAAGGCCCAGCGCCGACCGGCGCCGACGGTCGCGGCCATCAGTGGGTCGGTGCGGCAGGCGGCAGGACGACGGCGGCGCGGTCGTTCCGGCGGAAGCCGCCCCTGCCCGACCCGATGCCGGGGAAGGACGGCAGGCCGGTCGATCGGTCGACCCCGACGCGGACGGTCGTGGCGAATATCGCGACGAGGGTTGTCACCGTCGATGCTTCGACGCATGCTTGTGCGAAGAACCTGGCACGCATGGGCAGCTCCTGGTTTGAAACGGGGTCACCGTTAAAACGGCGTCGATCGGGAAAACCGGCCACGTCGCCGCACTGATCGGATCGGCAGTGGAGCCATCGACCTGGCTGCGGCTGGAAGATTTGTTCGAAGAGGCGATCGCGTTGCCGCCCGAGCGGCGTGCCGCGTTCTGCGACCGCGCGTGCGGTGACAACCCGGCCTTGCGCGACGAGCTCCGATCGCTCGTCGACGCGCACGACGCCGCGAACAATCCGCTCGATCGTCCCGTGCTGTCCGGCCTGTCCGGCGGCAGGCCGCCCGAGACGCTCGTCGAAGGCACGCGCATCGGCGTGTGGCGCGTCGGTGCGTTGATCGACATCGGCGGCTCGGGCGAGGTCTACTTCGCGAGCCGGGCGGACGGCGCGTACGAGCAGCGCGTCGCGCTGAAGCGTCTTTATCGCGAGACGGCGCCGGACCTGGCCCGCTTCCTCGCGGAACGCCAGGTTCTCGCATCGCTCGACCATCCCGGCATCGCGCGTCTCGTCGACGGCGGCGTGGCGGACGACGGGCGGCTCTACGCGGTCGTCGAGTACGTCGACGGGCGATCGCTCGTCGAGCACTGTCGCGAACGCCGCGCCACGCACGACGAGCGCCTCGCGCTCTTTCTCGAAGTGTGCGACGTCGTGGCGTATGCGCACCGCAACCTCATCGTCCATCGCGACCTGAAGCCCGGCAACATTCTCGTCACGACCGACGGTCGCGTGAAGCTGCTCGATTTCGGCGTTGCCAAGCGGCTCGACGGCAATGCGGGCGCGATCGCCGACGGGACCGTGGCCCCGTTCACGTCCGACTACGCCGCGCCCGAGCAGTTGACCGGCGCCCCGATCACGACGGCGACCGACGTCTACGCCCTCGGCGTCGTCCTGTTCGAATTGCTGACGGGCGAGCGACCCTGGCGCACCGACGGGATGCCGATCGCGCGCGTCGTGCAGGCAATCGTCCACGGCGAGCCGCCGACGATGAGTCGGACGGCCGGTGCGGACGCGCCCGTGCCGGCCGCGCGGCTCGCCGGCGACCTCGACGCGATCGTCGCGACCTGCCTGCGGAAGGAGAGCGCGAATCGCTATCCGACCGTCGACGCGCTGCGTCGCGACATCGAGCGGCATCTCGCGAACGAACCGGTCGCGGCGCGGGGCAGGGCGCGCAGTTATGTGTTCGGGCGCGCGCTGCGCCGCTATCGATGGCCGGTCGCCGCCGGCGTGCGGGTGTTCGCTTCGCTCGCGATCGGCCTCGCCGCGACGATCTTCCAGGCGCATCGCGCGGAGGTCGAACGCGACGCCGCGCGGCGCGCGGCGTCCCGAGAGGAGGCGATCCGCGACCAGATCGTCCGTCTCTTCCGGACATCGATCGCGGAGAAGGGAGATGGTCCGGTCACGGCGAGCGCGATGCTCGACCGCAGCGCGAAACGGGTGCTGAGCGAATATCGCGACGATCCCCGGCTCGTCGGCAAGGTGGTCGTGACGCTCGCCGACCTGTACGGCGCGCTCGAGGACACGAAGGGGCAGAGCGCGCTCCTCGAGAGCTACATCGCGGCGGCCGGTCCGGACGCCGACGTCGAATCGCTTGCGCTCGCGCGGCAGAAGCTCGCGATGGTCGACGTGATGAACGGACGAATCAAGGACGGCGCGGCGCTGCTGACGCAGGCCGAAGCCGTGTGGGCCGGTTCACCGGAGCGGTACCGCGAGCAACGGCTCGAGGCGATGCAGGCGCGCGGCTCGATCCTCCGCAGTCAGGGCGATCTCGACGGCTCGATCGCCGTCTATCGGTCCGCGATCGGCGAGCGCATCGCGTATTCGGGCGCGGTCCATCGGGAGACGGCCAGCCTCTACAACTCGCTCGCGATCACGCTCACCAATGCGAACCGCCTCGGCGAGGCGCTCGACGCCTATCACGCGTCGCTCGACATCTACACGAAGCTCGGTCTCGCCGACACGCTCGAAGCGGCGGTGATCCTCGGCAACACGGGAACGCTGACGCTGCGCGTCGGGCGGCTGCGCGAGGGCGCCGAGGTGCTGAAGAATGCCTTCGAGCAGCAGCGTCAGCGCGGCGGCGACTCGGCCACGGTCGCCGGTTCGATGGGCCTCTACGGCGTGGCGCTGACGGCGCTCGGCCGGCCCGACGACGCGGTCGACGTGCTCCAGCCCGCGCTCGACATCGCGACGAAGTACGCCGGACCGGGGAGCGCGCTCGAGGTCATCGACCGCCTCTTCCTGACCGACGCGCTCGTCGCAGCCGGTCGGCGCGGCGACGCGCGCGACGTGGCTTCGCGCAACCTCGCGGTCACGCACGAACGCTTCGGCGACGTGTCGACGTTGACGCTCCGCGCGCGCGTCGCGAACGCGCGCATCGACCTCGACGACGGCGACGCGGCCGCGGCGTACGTCGAACTCGCGAACGCGGCCGACCGCCTGCGCGGCAACGGCCCGCTCGCACAGCCGTCGCTCGCCTACGCGTTGATGGCGTGCGGCGACGCGCTCCTCGCCGAGGACCGGGCCGCCGACGCCGTGGCCCCGTTTCGTGAAGCGGTGGCGATCCGCGAGAAGATCCAGGAGCCGAACGGCTGGGAACTCGCGCTCGCCCGGATGCGCTTAGGCGAGGCGTTGAAGCGAAGCCGGCAACCCGAGGGCCAGGCGCTGCTGCAGCAGGGCGTCGAGGCGCTCGCGGCGCAGGTGGACCCGGATCATCCGCAGTTGCAGCGCGCGCGTCGCGTGATGGCGCAGCCCGTCTAGTGCACTGTAACGGACGAATCGGCAGCGCCTGGCAAGCGGCTCACGCGCCGATGCGGCGTTGCTCGTCGTCGCCATGG
>CAXTPX010000076.1:0-9052 GCA_964246005.1 uncultured Burkholderiaceae bacterium
CGACCCGGGCATCGCGCCCTATGCGTACGACCCGGTCAAGGCGAAGGCGCTGCTGACACGAGCCGGTTATCCGAACGGCTTCGAGATCACGCTCAACGATGCCGTCGGGACCCCGAAGGAACTGGCGGAAGCGGTCGCCGCCTACTGGTCGCAGGTCGGCGTCAAGGCGAAGATCAACCGCATCGACTACGCGGCGTGGAGTCGGCTGAACAACACGCACAAGACGGGACCGGCGACGACGACCCAGTTCACGAACGCGATCTACGACCCGATCCATCCGGTGGCAGGGTCGTTCTCGAAGGACGGACCGTGGTCCGACTACAGCAACCCGGAGGTCGAGGCGCTCCTCAAGGAACTCGATACGACGTCCGGCGCGGACGCACGTGGCGCGACCTTCCGGAAGATCGGCAGGATCCTGCACGACGAGGCAGCCGCCGTGCTGGTCACCGAGCTGTTCAATGTCTACGCGAAGAAGAAGGACCTCGCGTGGGAAGTCCAGCAAGGGTCGGGCTTCCTCAACTTTCGCAAGGTGGAATGGAAGTGAGCGCGCGACGCGTCAACTCGACAGCGTCACGGTCGCCTCGCCCTCGCTGATCATCTCGCCGTCGGCGACATGGATGGCGGTCACGGTGCCCGCGCGCGGCGCGACGACCGGAATCTCCATCTTCATCGACTCCACCAGCACCAGCGAGTCGAACGCCGCGACGACATCGCCTGGCGCGACGAGCACCTTCCACACGACGCCGGTGACCTCCGACCTGACTTCGGTATCCGTCATGATCACTCCATTTTTCCAAATGGTGGACTACGATTCGTTGGCCCTGCACGGTCGACAGGCAGTCACGAGCTCGACCGATCTGGCTACTTCGCAGAGGCGTGACATCATACGCCAGCCGGATCGATCCGCCGATCGTCATTTCGCTCGAATGACCGTCACAACAGGAAGAACCATTTATTCCACATGTTGGTTACCTGTTGTGCATCGATGGCTGCAGCGATGATCGACGAGAACGATGACTGAACGCACAGATTTCGACGTCGTCGTCGTGGGGTACGGCGCGGCCGGCGCGGTCGCCGCCATCGAGGCGTGCGATGCCGGCGCCCGGGTGCTCCTCGTCGAGAAGATGCAAGACCCCGGCGGCATTTCGATCCTTTCTGCCGGCGGCATCCGGATCGCGCGCGACGCCGACGGCGCCTTCGCCTATCTCCGGCATACCTGCGGTGGCCGTACACCCGACGATGTCCTGCGCGTACTCGCCGACGGCATGAGCACGATCGCCGACCATCTTCGCGACCTCTGCGATGTCGATGGCGCGACGGTCAGGATCGACGCGGCAAACGGCAACTATCCATTTCCCGGCACCGATGCCCTTGGATACGCGGAGGTCGATCACGTCCCGGGCTTCGGCCGCGAAGGGCCGGAGCAGGAAGGCTATCTGGCGGCGCGACCGTTGCGTCCCGGCTGTTATCTGATGAAGGTCCTGATGGACAACATCGACCGCCGCGTCGCGGATGAGCGCATGACCGTGTGGCTGGACGCGCCGGCGGAGCGCCTGTTGCGTGACGCGTCCGGGACGATCAACGGCCTTCGCATCCGTCGTCGAGGCGCGACGATCGACGTGTCGGCGCGGCGGGGCGTGGTCCTGGCCTGTGGCGGGTTCGAGGCCGACGAGACGATGAAGAAGCAGTACCTGGTATCCACGCCCGTGCTGACCGGCAGCTTTTCCGGAAACACCGGCGACGGTATCCGCATGGCGCAGGCCGCCGGCGCCGACCTCTGGCACATGTGGCACTACCACGGACCCTACGGGATCCGGAATCCGGACCCCGACTATCCGTACGGCATCTACGCGAAGCTGTTGCCGATGTGGACACCGGAGCGCAGCACCGACGCGCTGCCGCAGATGGCGTGGATCATCGTCGACCAGTCCGGTCGTCGTTACGTGAACGAGTACCCGCCCTACCTGTCGGATACCGGCGTGCGTCAGTTCGATCACTACGACCCGCAGACCTACCGGCATCCGCGGCTGCCGTCGTGGCTGATCTTCGACGAGGCCGGCCGTCGGCGTTATCCGATGGGACGTGCCATCACCAACGACCGGGATCATCACTACGCGTGGAGTGCCGACAACCTTCGCGAGGTCGAGAACGGCATCCTCCGGCGCGCCGAGTCGATCGAAGCGCTCGCCGGAATCATCGGCGTGGACCCGGCAAGTCTCGCAAAGACGGTCGGCTGCTGGAACCGGGACTGCGTCATCGGCCTCGATTCCGCATTCGGTCGTCGTCCGGAAACCATGATGTCGCTCGCCCACCCGCCCTATTACGCCGCCGAGCTCTACCCGGTCGTCATCAACACACAAGGCGGACCGGTGCACGACAGCCGGCAGCGGGTGATCGACCCGTTCGGCCAGCCCATCGCCGGCCTGTACGCCGCGGGTGAACTCGGCAGCGTATTCGGTCATGTCTACATGGCTGGCGGAAATCTGGCGGAGTGCTTCGTCGGGGGACGGATCGCAGGCCACGAGGCAGCGACGCGGACATCCTGAAGGAAATCCAATATGTGGACTTCGACTTAACCATACATTGCGGTCGCGCTTGATTCGACCCGCGCGGTCGAAGCCGGTCATGAACTCTCCATGACGATCGCTGCCGCCCCTCGTCTCATAGGCGAAGTGGTCGATTCACCCGCTGTCGCCGAACGGCAATGATCGAACCGTTCCTGGAGTTGTCCCCGGCTTTCACATATTGACGCGTAGCCGACCGTCGACCTACACTGCGACGCAGAAGAACGAGCCTCGCGGCAGCAGCGCGAAACAGGCACAAGGAGATCAACGGTGAATCGGTTCGACGGCAAGGTGGCTCTCGTCACGGGCGCCGCGCGGGGCATCGGCTTCGCGACGGCCGAGTTGTTCGCGAGTGAAGGCGCACGCGTCGCGATCTGCGATATCGCGCCCGATGCCGCTTACGACGCCGCGAACCGGCTGGCCGCGCAGTACGGCATGAAGGTCGTCGGTCTGGGCTGCGACGTGACGCGCGAAGCGGATGTCGATGCGCTCTTCGAGCGGCTGCTGCAGGACCTCGGCGGCATCGACATCCTCGTCAACAATGCCGGCGTGACCCGCGACAACCTGCTCTTCAGGATGAGCGTGGCCGACTGGGATCTGGTGATGGACGTCCACCTGCGCGGCACTTTCCTGTGCACCCGCGCGGCCCAGCGCACGATGGTCGGACAGAAGTCCGGAAAGATCGTGAACCTGTCGTCCACGTCCGCGCTCGGCAATCGCGGCCAGGCGAACTACTCCACCGCGAAGGCGGGGCTGCAGGCCTTCACGCGTACCGCGGCCGTCGAGCTCGGTCCCTACAACATCAACGTCAATGCGGTCGCCCCGGGCTTCGTCGATACCGAGATGACCCGCCAGACGGCAATGCGCCTCGGACACGATCCAGAGGCTTACAAGGCGCAGCGCGCCAAGACCATTCCCCTCGGCCGGGTCGGCGTCCCGCGCGACATCGCCAACGTCATCGCCTTCCTGTGCAGCGAAGAAGCTTCGTTCGTGTCGGGTCAGATCATTTACGTCAAGGGCGGACCCGAGACGACGCGTTGAAGCGCCACCGCGCCCCTTCGCAACGTCCCCGGTACCGTCCTCGAGAGGAGAGCACCTTGCATCGACTTCCATCGCGGGGCGCTGCGCTGTCGGCTCTGCTCGCAGGCGCGATCCTCGCGACGATGAGTCCGGCTGCGCAGGCGATCAACGGCAAGCCGGCGATCGACCGCGACACGCTGGTCTTCGGCGTCGGCAAGGAGATCAGCAACCTCGACGGCCAGGTCGCCGCGACCGGCGATTCGCAGCGTTACGGCTGGCAGCTGTACGACACGCTGTATGCGTTCGATCACAAGGGCAATCTCGAGCCGAGCGTCGCGACCGCGTACAAGGTCTCGCCCGACGGCCTGTCGTACACCTTTACGTTGCGTCGCGACGTCAGGTTCCACAACGGCACGTCGCTGACCGCGAAGGACGTGAAGTACTCGGTCGAACGCATCCTGGACCCGGCGACGAAGAGCACCCGGCGTCCCTACTTCGCGAGCCTCGTCGACGCCGTGGATGCGCCGAACGACACGACGGTCGTGATGCGTCTCAAGCGCGGTGACGGCGCATTCATCAACAAGATCGCCGGCTACCTCTTCCTCGTCCCGAAGGCGTACACCGAAGGACTCGGCACCCCCGAAGCCTTCGCCCGTGCGCCGGTCGGGTCGGGACCGTATCGATTCGTCGAACAGAAGATCGGACAGAGCGTCGAACTCGCGCGCTTCGACGATTACTGGGGCGCGAAGCCCGGCATCAAGCGGCTGATCTTCAAGAGCATCCCCGACGCGACGAGCCGCGTCAACGCGCTGCTCGCCGGCGAAGCCGACATCGTCGACTACATCGCGCCCGCCGACGTCGCGCGTCTCAAGGCCACGGCGGGCATCGCGATCAAGTCCGCGCCGGTCGGCAGTCCGCTCGCCGTGCGCATCTATTCCAACGTCGCCGGTTCGCCGCTCGCCAAGCGCGACGTGCGGCTCGCACTCAATCACGCCGTCGACACGCAGGCGATCATCAACAACGTGCTGCACGGTGTCGGCGCCCCGCTCGATTCCTATGTCAGCGCGAGCTATCCGTACGGCGTCGATCCGGCGCTCAAGCCGTATGTCTACGACCGCGCGCTCGCGAAGAAGGAACTGGCCGCAGCCGGCTATCCGAACGGCTTCGACACCGAACTGCTGTGCCCGTCCGACAATCCCAAGGAATTGTGCGAAGTCATCGCCGCGTACTGGACCACCGTCGGCGTGCGGGCGCAGGTGAAGGTGATCGACTACGCCGCATGGAGCCGGCTCAACAACACGCACAAGAGCGGCCCCCTGACGATGATGCAGTTCTCCAACGCGATCTACGACCCGATCCATCCGATCAGCGGCGCTGCGACGAAGGCCGGTACGTGGAGCGACTACTACAACGCCGACGTGGAGAAACTGATCGAGGACGGCGATACCGAAACCGACCGCGCCAAGCGCGACGTGATCTTCAGGAAGATCGCACGGCTCCTGCACGACGACGGCCACGCCGTGCTGATCACCGAGCTCTACTACACCTTCGGCCAGGACGCGAAGGTCGACTGGGAGCCGCAGTTCGGCAGCGGCAACTACAACCTGCGCACCGTGCGCTGGAAGCCATGACCGAACGGCCCTGGCTGCAGAAGACGTTCGGTCAGGCGATCGCGTGGGCCGCGGCCGAATACGGCGATCGCGAGGCGGTCGTCCACGACGAAACGCGCCTGAGCTTCGCGGCGCTCGCGGAGCGCGCGCGGTCGTTCGCTCGCGGCCTGATCGCAGCCGGCGTGCAGCCGGGTGAGAAGGTCGCGCTGTGGATGAGCGACTCGCCCGACTGGGTCGTCGCGCGCTGGGCGGTTCCGATGATCGGCGCGATCCTCGTCCCGGTGAACACGCGATTCCGTGCGAGCGACGTGGTTTTCGTGCTCGGCCAGTCCGACAGCGTCACGCTGGTCGTGCAGGAGAGCGCCCCGCGCGGGACGCGTTACTTCGACATCCTCGGACAGCTCGAACCGGGTTATCGCGAACAGCCGCGAGGCGCATGGTCGGTCGCGACCTTCCCCGCGCTGCGTCGCGTGATCGGACACGGCGCCGACATCCCGTCGTCGATGCAGCGTTTCGAGGACGTCGAGCACGCCGGCCGCGGTCTGCTCGCCGATGGAGAACTGGACCGTCGCGTCGCCGCCGTCTCCCCCGACGACGTGGCGCAGATCCTCTACACCTCCGGTACGACGTCGTTCCCCAAGGGCGCGATGGTGTGCCATGGTCCGCTGCTGCAGAACAATTTCTACGCGATCGGCTGTCTCGAGTTGTCGGTGCGCGACCGATATCTGTCGTGCGTGCCGCTGTTCACGGCCACCGGAACCTTCTACACGCTCGCGACCTGGCTGTCGGGCGCGACGATGGTGATCGCCGACCGCTTCGAGCCGCGGCTGTTCTGCGAGATCGTCGAGCGCGAGCGGATCACGATGAGCTTCTTCGTCGACACGATCGTGCAGGACCTGCGCGCGTTCGCCCACCGTGACGACTACGACCTTTCCTCGCTGCGCACCGGGACCGGTGCGCCGCTGCCGACGGGATCGTTCAAGTGGCTGACCGAAGCGATGCGGATCCCGCAACTCGTCTCGGCGTACGGCATGAGCGAGACGTCGAATGCGGTCGCGCGGACACGCGTCACCGACCCGTTCGAGAAGCGTTCGACCACCAATGGTCGACCCGTCGACGGCGTCGAAATCCGGATCGCCGACGCCGCGACCAACGCCACGCTGCCGACCGGCGCGATCGGTGAGGTCTGCCTGCGCGGCTACGTGCTGATGAAGGGCTACTACCGACAGCCCGACGAGGATGCGAAAGCGTTCGATGCCGAGGGGTGGCTGCACAGCGGCGACCTGGGGGAGGTCGACGTGGACGGCTTCCTGATCTACCGCGGTCGCGTGAAGGAGATGATCAAGCCCGGCGGGTTCAACGTCGCGACGCAGGAGATCGAGGTCTTCCTGAAGACGCATCCGGCCGTGCGCGAGGCCGTCGTCGTCGGCGTTCCCGATCAACGGCTCGGCGAGGTCGGCTACGCGTACGTCGAACTCGCCCGCGACCGTGACGTCTCGGCCGAAGCCCTCGTCGAATACTGCCGCGCGAGCATTGCGAGCTACAAGGTGCCGCGCTACGTCGAGTTCGTCGGCGACTGGCCGCGCACCGGCAGCCAGAAGATCCGCAAACTCGAACTGAAGGCGCGCGCGCAGGCGTCCCTCACGGCCGCGGAGGTCGTCGCGTCGTGATCGCCTACATCGCACGGCGGGTCGGACAGAGCTTCATCACGGTGCTGCTCGTCACGCTGATCATCTTCCTGATCGTGCGCCTGGTCGGCGACCCGACTCACCTGATGCTGCCGCCGGAAGCGACCGAGGCCGACCGCGACCTGCTGCGACACGAGATGGGCCTGGACAAGCCGGTCATCGTCCAGTACGGCGTCTACCTGATGGAGCTGCTGCGCGGCCAGCTCGGCACGTCCTACCGGTTCGCGCAGCCCGCGGGATCGGTCGTGCTGCAGGCCATCGGTCCGACGCTCTATCTCACGCTGTCGTCGCTCGCTCTGGGGATCGCGATCGGGGTGCCGCTCGGCGTGATCGGCGCGGTCCGGCGTGGTGGCGCCGTCGACCAGTTCGCCCGCATCTTCGCGGTGATCGGCCAGGCCGGTCCGCCGTTCCTCTTCAGCCTCCTCTTCATCCGTCTCTTCTCGATCGGTCTCGGCTGGCTCCCGACCGGTGGGTACGGCGGCCTGCGCTATCTCGCGCTGCCTGCGATCGCGCTCGGCTGGTACTCGGCCGCGGGCATCATGCGACTCACCCGCTCGTCGATGAGCGAGGTGCTCGATTCCGAATACATCAAGCTCGCGCGCATCAAGGGGGTGCCCCAACGCGTGATCGTCTATCGACACGCGCTGCGCAACGCGCTGCTCCCCGTCGTCACGTTCACGACGTTGCAGTTCGGCATCCTGATGGGCGGCGCCGTCAGCGTCGAGTTCGTCTTCGCGTGGCCCGGGGTCGGTCGACTGATCCTCGAGTCGATCTCGAACCTCGACTACACGGTCGTCCAGGCCGCGGTCACCGTCGGCGCCCTGATCTTCACCACGGTCAACCTCGCCGTCGACATCCTCTATGCCGCGATCGACCCGCGGATCCGCTATGCCTGACGCGATCCGCACACCGACGCTGCGCCAGCGACCCGCGGACCCCCGGCTCGAGATCGCGCCGTTGCCGTCCGGCGCCCGGACGTCGCGCCGCGCGCTGCTCGCGATCGTGAGCGTCATCGCGCTCGTGCTGATCGCGATGGCCGTGATGCCGGGCGCGCTCGCGCCCTACGACCCGAACGCGATCGCGCTGAGCGATACGCTCAAGGCCCCATCGACGGCGCACTGGATGGGCACCGACCAGCTCGGGCGCGACATGCTGAGCCGCGTGATCTGGGGCTCGCAGGTCTCGCTCTTCGTCGCTTTCTGTGCGGTGATGCTCGCCGGCGTCGGCGGCGGCCTGTTCGGGATCGCTGCGGGCTACCTCGGCGGCGTCGTCGATGCCGTCGCGATGCGCCTCGCCGACATCCAGCTCGCCTTGCCCGCCGTCATCCTGGCGCTCGTCCTGGTCGGTGCGATCGGTTTCTCGATGTTCAACCTGATCGTCGTGCTGAGCCTCGCGAACTGGGCGCGCTTCGCACGCGTCACCCGATCGGAGGCGCTGACGTTGCGCCAGCGCGACTTCGTGCTGCTCGCGAAGCTGTCGGGCGCATCGACCTTGCGCATCGTGCTGACCCACATCGTGCCGAACGTCGTCAACACCTTCATCGTGCTGGCGACGCTCGACGTCGGGATCATCATCATCCTCGAAGCGACGCTGTCCTTCCTCGGCCTCGGCGTGCAGCCGCCGACGGCGTCGTGGGGAACGATGATCGCCGACGGCCGCGGTTACCTGGAGACCGCTTGGTGGATCTGCGCGATGCCCGGCTTCGTCCTCATGCTGGCCGTCCTGTCCGCCAACCTGCTCGGCGATGCGCTGCGCGACTGGCTGTCGCCGACGCTCGCGCGCGCCTGATGAACGCGATGACGACGGACACCCCTCCGATCCTCGACGTCCGCAACATGACGACGGTGGTCCGCGGCAAGAGCGGCGACGTGACGACGGTCGACAACGTCAGCTTCTCGGTCGCTGCGGGCCGTTCGCTGGCGTTGGTCGGCGAGTCGGGTTCCGGCAAGAGCATGACGTGCCTCTCGCTGATGAACCTGCTCCCGTCCGCAGGCAAGGTCGTGGCGGGCGAGGTGCTGTTCAAGGGTCGGAACCTGCTCCGTCTGACGCCGCGCGAGCTCGAGAAGGTCCGCGTCCGCGAGGTCGGGATGATCCCGCAGGCCGCGATGACGTCGCTGAACCCGATCTTCACAATAGGCCATCAGGTCGGCGAAGTGTTCAAGTATCACCA
>CAXTPX010000077.1:0-8946 GCA_964246005.1 uncultured Burkholderiaceae bacterium
GGCATCGCCAGAGGCAGGTCCAGCATGCCGACCACCGGAATGATCCACGCCGGCGTGGCGTGGGCGGCCTGCTGGCGTTGTCGCATCCAGCGGTCGACGACGAGCCATCCGAACGCAGTCATGCCGATGGCGCCGATGGTCCACACGGCGCGTGCGAACCCGAGATCGACGGGTGCGAGAAGGATCGGGAGCAGCAGCAGGCTGATGAAGAAGGTACCGAAGAGATTGCCCGCGATCGGATGCTCGAACTCGCTCCGCACCGCCTGCGGCGCGGTGGCGATCTTCACTGCGTAGCCAACGGCCACCAGCACGAACGCGACGATCGCGACGCCGCCGATCGAATCTCCGATGACATTAGGAATGCCGAAGCGCTGGTGCGCCAGCGACCAGGCCACGCTCAGTCCGGTGATTCCCATGACCGAGCCGAAGAGGCCGATCGGCAGGTAGGCGAGCACGCCGGTCGGCGACTCGCCGACGGTGGGTGCGTGGATGTCGTTCATCAGCCCGATCTCCCGTGCGCTTGACCGATGCATCAGGCGCCGATGGATTCCATCAGCGCGCGGTCGGCGTGCGGCAGGTTCGCGAGCCACTGCGACTCGTTCCCCGGCGCCGGCAGCACGTGGCCGTACTCCACCATGTGGACCGCCGGCAGTTCGACTCGAGGTCCTTCCGGTAGAGGATCGGAAGATTGGCCTTCGTCGAACACGCTGTCTTGGACCATCCTGACGTAGCCGCGCGATACGTGCCGCGCTTCGGTGGATGGCTCTCGCGGGTACGCGTGCGGTGCGAGACCGATCGACGCCGTGAACCAGCGGATCGCCTGCGTCCCCGACACGCCGGTCTCGATCGCCAGGTCGTCGATGCTGATCGACTCGCAACAGCGGCCGTGGGTTTGACGCACCAGCGACACGGTCCGCGTTTGCGGCATCTCGCCGCGTCCTTGCCCTGCATGCGCATGCCGCACGAACAGGTCGCGAAGGAACATCAACGTGCGCGATTCGCGTTCGAGCAGATCGCCGGTTCGCTGCGAAGACCGGTGCATCGCCTCGAAGCGGCGGAACAGCGCCCTGTCATCGAGGACAGGGCCGTCGAACGAGGGCGGCGTTGCGTGTTCGTCTGCGAGCGCTCGCGACTCGACGGCATCGTCCGTCCACGTGCGAATGTTGTTGATCAGCATCGAAGCAGCTCGGTGACGATCCGGAAGGTCCGACGCGCAGTGCCGGAGACGCCGGCGGATCGCGCAGGACGGACGAGCGACGGGTGGTGTTGATGGGCCTGGTCCGGATCCGAAGGAGATTCGCTTCGATACCGGACAGCAGCCCGGCTCTGCGCCGCAAGAGGACCACGATCGTTCCGGCCAACCGACTGTGCCGAGACTGCGACTCGCTGTCTGTTCGGTAACAGACCATCGCCGGCGATCCGGACGCTGAACAGGGACCCGCCCTGGTCACCCGGCTATCGGCAAGAGGGCCCGCTCCGCGCAGGACGCGGACGCGGCATCAACGCGTGGTCGGTCCCAGCCTGCTCGTGAACCGAACCCGCTTCAGCCAAGAAATCTAGATCTTCATCGGCAGGATCACCATCTGGATTCCTTCCAGATGCAATCGTCGCTGCAGCGCCAGCGCCGCCTGGTTGTGGAGCACGCGCGTCATGATGTTCTCGGTCTCGGTGATCAGCTTCGACGTGAAGAAGATCGCGCTCGGGAACTCGCAGCGCACCCGGTCCGAGATCTCGGCGATCGACTCCACCGCGTCGGTGCCGAAGCCGAGGTACGACGTCGATGCGAGTCCGTGGCTGTGGCAGAAATCGACGAAGTACGACAGCGCCGCGCTGCCTTCCTCCTTCATCTGCTCGATGGACTCCACGCCGCCGTAGGCCTGCGAGTCCACGGTGCGTGCCATGATGAAGAGGAAATTCTTGAAGTGACCGGGGAACATGCGTTGCACCCACAGCAGCGCGTGCAGTCCGCCGCCGCGCGACGTGCCGACGATGAATACGCCGGTCGGCGCTTCGGGATCGAGTTCGGGGTAGTGGGTCTCGGTGCCGTTCGGCGTGTTCGCGAACACCGCGTCGACCGCACGGATGCGTTCCTTCGTATCGGCATAGTGGCGACGGATGAAGACGCACCCCGCGATCACGGCACCGGTGATGACGACCGTGATCCAGCCGCCCTCGTCGAACTTGGCGAACGTGGTCACGACCAGGATGCTGACGGTGACCACGAGGCCCACGGCCGACAACGCGAGGCGGCGCATCCAGCGTGGATCGTCGCGGCGATGCTTGATCCAGTAGATGCAGAGCCCGGTCAGCGACAGGCTGAACGTGAGGAACACGTTGATCGAGTACAGCACCACGAGGAACTCGACCGCGCCGTGCGACAGGACCAGGATCGCGATCGCCGCGATGCCCATCAGCACGATGCCGTTCTGCGTGACGAGTCGCGTCGACAGGTAGCGGAACTTGTGCGGCATCCACGAATCGGTCGCCATGTTCGCGAGCACCGCGGGACCGCCGAGGAAGCCGGTGTTGGCCGCCACGAACAACAGGCCGGCTTCGGCGGCCAGCACGACGATCAGCGCGATCGCCATCCCGTTGCCGGTGAAGCCCATCTCGCCGAGGATGCTGCTGAACACGACGGCGTTGAGCGTGCTGCCTTCGACCGGCTGCGCGTGCCACAGCAGGTACAGCAGGATGATGCCGCCCGCCGTGAACGCGAGGCTCGCCGCCATGTACAGCATCGTCAGCTTGCCGGTCCGCACGCGCGGTTCCTTCAGCGACTGGACGTTGTTCGAGACCGCCTCGATCCCGGTGTAGGTCCCGCCGCCGAGCGAGTACGCCTTCAGGAACAGTGCCGCGACGAACACCCAGCTCGTCTCGCCGGCCAGCTTGCCGGTCTCGGTCAGCGTGTCGGGGATCAGGCTCGGCAGGCCGCTCGCATGGTTCGCGATGCCGTAGACGATCAGCACCACATGGGTCGCGACGAAGGTGAGGAAGATCGGCAGCAGGATCTTGATCGACTCGCTCATGCCGCGCAGGTTGAGGATGATCAGCACCGCGGCCAGCAGCAGTTCGACATACAGCTTCGCGGGCTGCCATCCGACCGGCAACAGGCTGAACATGGCATCGGTACCGCTGGCGATCGAGATCGCGATCGTCAGCACGTAGTCGACGATCAGCGCGGCGCCGGCGGTCAGCCCGGCGTAGGGGCCGATCAACGACGTCGCGACGCGATAGCCGCCGCCGCCCGTCGGGAACAGTTCGATGATCTGGTTGTACGCGAGCGAGATGATGAACACCGTCACCGCGGTCGCGATCGCGAGGTACAGCCCGAAGTGGGTGTGCGTGCCGAGCGCCTTGAACGCTTCTTCGGGGCCGTAGGCCGATGACGACAACCCGTCGGCGCCGAGGCCGACCCAGGCGAGGAAGGCCACCAGGGCCAGCGAGTGGCGGGTCTCGCTCTTCAGGGGATCCAGCGCACGCCCGAGAACCAGGTCCCGGACCTTGTGAGAACGCATCGACGATTTTCCTCGACGTCGTCTGCGGTCCACCGGGAGGATGGGAGTGAACTCCGGACCCGTGCGACCCGCGCCGTGACACCGTGGTGCACTTCGGTGACGGAACCGAAGCGCCGCGTTGTTGCTCGTGATGTTTGCGGCGCTGCAACGACAAAGGCCGCGATGATACGCCCGCGGTCGGTATTGACCAATCGGGCAATCCTGGTCGGCAATTCGCTCGGCTACACTCGTGAGTCGCGCATCCTGCCCGGAGCGCCACCCCTTCCCAGTCACTCGATCGCCAGGCCACTTCCATGACCGTCACCGTCATCTCGACCGCGAAGGCGCCCGCCGCCGTCGGCCCGTACTCGCAGGCGATCCGCATCGCCCACATGTTCGCGGCCGGTGAAGGCCATATCGTCTATTCGTCGGGGCAGATCGGCCTCGACCCGGCGACCGGCAAGCTGGTCGAGGGCGGCGTCGAAGCCGAGGCGCGACGCGCCTTCGCGAACCTCGCCGCGGTCGCCGAGGAGGCGGGCGCGTCGCTCGCCCATGCGGTCAAGCTCACGCTGTACCTCACCGACCTGTCGCAGTTCGCTGCGGTCAACGCGATCATGAAGGAGCTGGTCCCCGAGCCGTTCCCGGCGCGAACCACGGTGGGCGTCGCGTCGCTGCCGCTCGGCGCGAGCTTCGAGGTCGAAGGCATCTTCGCGGCCTGATCGGCCTGAGTGGTCGGACCCGCCGGGCCATCGTCGTCGGGTCGAGGCGCGTCGACGCCGACGACCCGCGCGCGGCATGCGGCCGCCAAGTCCTCGTGGAGCGATGCGATCGCGGCGCGGCTCGCCCGCATCGGCCTTCGCGACGAGCTCGACTGCGTGCTGCACCTGCCGCTGCGCTACGAAGACGAGACGCGGGTGGTCGCACTGACCGACGCGCGCGACGGCGAGACCGTGCAGATCGAGGCGATCGTGCGCGACCACACGATCCAGTATCGACCCCGTCGGCAACTGGTCGTGCACGTCGACGACGCGAATGCGCGGGGCCGTGACGCAGGCCTGACGCTGCGCTTCATCAACTTCTACGGCAGTCAGGTCAAGCACTTCGAGGCGGGCACCCGGCTGCGCATCCGCGGCGAGTTGCGGGGCGGCGGCTTCGGTGCGGTGTTCGGCCGCGAGATGATCCATCCGCAGTACGGCGTGGTCGGCGACGACACGCCGCTGCCCGACCGCCTGACGCCGGTCTACCCGAGCGGCGTCGGGCTCGGGCAGGGAGTGGTGCGACGCGTCATCACGAAGGCGTTGCAGCGCGTGAAGCTCGACGAGACGGTGCCGGCCGCCTGGCTCGCGCGTCATCGACTGCCGCCGATCGACGCGGCGATCCGGCTGATCCACAACCCGCCACCCGACGTGTCGCTCGAATCGCTCGCGGCCCGCGATCACCCGGCGTGGCAGCGGATCAAGTTCGACGAGCTGCTCGCGCAGCAGTTGTCGCTCGCGAAAGCCCGTGCGGCGCGACGCGCGCGCACCGCGCCCGCGCTGGGCGTCGGCGGCGACCTCGTCGCGCGCTTCCTCCGTCGGTTGCCGTTCGCGTTGACGGCCGCGCAGCAGCGCGTCGTCGCCGAGATCGAACGCGACCTCGCAGAGCCGCATCCGATGCAGCGGCTCTTGCAGGGCGACGTCGGCAGCGGCAAGACGGTGGTAGCCGCGATCGCGGCGTTGCACGCGATCGACGCCGGGTACCAGGCCGTGCTGATGGTGCCGACCGAGATCCTCGCCGAGCAGCACTTCCGGAAGCTCGCCGAATGGATCGAGGCGCTCGGCGTGCCGGTCGCCTGGCTCACCGGCAGCCTGAAGAAGCAGCAGAAGGCAGAGGCGCGCGACGCGATCGAGTCGGGCTTCGCGCGGCTCGCGATCGGCACGCATGCGCTGATCCAGGAGGACGTGCACTTCGATCGCCTCGGCCTCGCGATCATCGACGAGCAGCATCGCTTCGGCGTCGGCCAGCGTCTCGCGCTGCGCTTCAAGGCACGGGGCGCCGATGGGGCATCGACGATGCAGCGCGAACCGCATCAACTGATGATGAGCGCGACGCCGATCCCACGGACGCTGGCGATGACGTACTTCGCCGATCTCGAGGTCTCGACGATCGACACGCTGCCGCCGGGCCGGCGTCCGATCACGACGCGACTGATCGAGGCGTCGCGTCGCGACGAGGTGGTCGAGCGCGTGCGCCATGCACTGGCCGAGGGACGCCAGGCGTACTGGGTCTGCCCGCTCGTCGAGGATCCGGACGCGGCACTCGAAGGCAGTGGGGCGACGACTGCCGCGCCGCCGGCGAAGAAGCGACGGCCGGGCGCAGCACGCGACGAGGCGCTGCAACTGCAGAACGCGATCGACACGCGCGATGCGCTCGCGGTCGCGCTGCCCGGCTTCGACATCGGGCTGGTGCACGGCCGGCTGTCGGGCGCGGACAAGGCGGCCGTCATGCGCGGCTTCGATGCGGGCGATGTCGATCTGCTCGTCGCGACCACGGTCATCGAGGTCGGTGTCGACGTGCCGAACGCGTCGTTGATGGTGATCGAGCACGCCGAGCGCTTCGGTCTCGCGCAGCTGCATCAGTTGCGCGGTCGGGTCGGACGCGGGACGGCGGACTCGGTGTGCATCCTGTTGTTCCAGCCGCCGCTGTCGCTGACCGCGAAGGAGCGCCTGAAGACGATGCGCGAGACGCAGGACGGCTTCGAGATCGCGCGGAAGGACCTCGAACTGCGCGGGCCGGGCGAGTTCCTCGGGCATCGACAGTCCGGCGAGGCGCTGCTGCGCTTCGCCGACCTGCAGCGCGATCAGCCGCTGGTCAACGCGGCCCGCGAGACCGCGCTGTCGATGCTGACCGGCGACCTCGACGGCGTAAATCGGCATCTGCAGCGCTGGCTGCGCGGCGGGGAAGAGTTGTTGAAGGCGTGATCGGGCTCCGCAGCCCCGTCATTCCCGCGAAATCGGGAATCCAGCGACGTCGGGTGCCGGCATGGAGACCGGGCAACGGCACTGGGCCCGCCTACGCGGGGACGGCGGTAAAGGGCGGTGCAAGCGCGCGATGCAGTTCCTACTGGGCCTTGTCGTGCTCGGCCATCCCGACCGCCTTGTAATCGTAGGTCGGAAAGAATTCCGTGCGGTACGGTCCCCACGCCGTGTCCTCGAGCACGCGATTGACCTCGCGGATGCGCGTGGCGGGCAGGCGCAGCACGATGATCTGGCCGATGCCCATCACGACGTTCCAGCTCACGACCTCGATGCCCTGCGGCGGGAACGCCTTGTAGAAATTCTGCTTCGCGAGCTGCGCGTTCAGCTCCGCGAGCGGCCGCGACTGGTCGTGCTTGAGGAACACCGTCAACAGGACCGCGTTGTCGGGCGTCGCCGTCGCGGTGCCGACGGGCGGTGCGGCGGTCGTCTGGGCCACGGCTCGACCGGCGGTCAGCAGCAGCGCGGTCGTGGCGATGCCGATGGCGGCCGATCGGAGACGGGACGGACGAGGGGCGACGCGCGGTGGTTCTCTCATGGTTTTCCCTGGAATGACGATCATCACGACGATCGAAGTCATGATACGGCGTGAGGGCAGCGGCCGATCGACAGGGTGAGCCCATCGACTTCGCCGGATCGCCACGTACGACGGGAGAAGGGCATGCAGCTTTGCCACGACGGTCTCGTCCTGCGTCCGTTCGAGGATCGGGATGCGCCGGGGTTCACGTCGGCCGTGCTCGAATCCGTCGGGACGGTCGGCGTCTGGATGCCGTGGTGTCATGCCGGCTACACGGAACACGACGCGCTCGAATGGTTCGCCGCTGCCGCGGCGGCCGGGGCGTCCGGTGGCGCATGCGAGTTCGGCGTGTTCCTCGACGATCCGGACGGCGGCCCGTCGCGCTTCGTCGGGGGTGCCGGCCTCAACCAGATCAATCGACAACATGCGGTTTGCAATCTCGGTTACTGGGTGCGGCAATCGATGCAGCGCCGTGGCATCGCGTCGCGCTGTGTCGAAGCGTTGTCGCGACACGCCTTCGACGTGCTCGACTTGCGACGCGTCGAGATCGTGGTCGCGGTCGGCAACGTCGCGAGCGAGGCGGTGGCGCGCCAGGCCGGCGCGCAGTTCGAATGCGTCGCGCGCAATCGCCTGATGATTCGCGAAGCGTCGGTGCCGGCTTCGGTGTTCTCGATGGTTGCAGGATGAGCATTTGACGAGATCGCGCCCCACAACGCGGGCCGATGACGGAAGATGCCGGTCCGCCGATGTCGATACCCCTTCCATGTCCAGCCCCGTTCGCCCGATGAACGCGCCCCGAGCCGCGAGCTTCGACGCGAGTCGATGGATCGGACGGACCGAGACGCTCGACGACGTCGTGACGATCGCACCGATCGCATCGATGGTCGCGACGCTCGACAACGGCAATTCCGCGCCCGGCCCCGGCGATGCGTTGCCGCCGCTGTGGCACTGGCTCTACTTCCTGCCGAGGCCGAAGCGAAGCGAGATCGGGCCCGACGGCCATGCGGCACGCGGTGGCTTCCTGCCGCCCGTGCCGTTGCCGCGCCGCATGTGGGCCGGCGGTCGGCTCGCGTGGCACGACCCGCTGCGGATCGGCGACTCGATCGAACGGATATCGCGGATCGACGATGTCACGACGAAGCACGGCAAGAGCGGTGACCTGGTCTTCGTGCGGGTCGTCCACACGATCTCGACCGCGCGTGGGCTCGCTCTGACCGAAGAGCACGACATCGTCTATCGCGACCAGCCGATCCCGGGCTCGCCGAGCCCGACCCCGCCGCAGGCGCGCGCCGACGAGGCCTGGGCGACGCGCGTGGTGCCCGACGACGTGCTGCTGTTCCGCTATTCGGCGCTGACGTTCAACGGCCATCGCATCCACTACGATCGACGCTACGTGACCGAGGTCGAAGGCTATCCGGGCCTCGTCGTCCACGGTCCGCTGATCGCGACGCTGCTGGTCGAACTGCTGCGCGAGCGGATGCCGGACGCAACCCCGTCGCACTTCGCGTTCCGGGCCGTCAGTCCGCTGTTCGCGCTGGTCGAGCCGCAGGCCTTCGACGTCTGCGGACGCCCGTCCGACGATGGCGAGACCGTCGATCTGTGGGCACGCAACGCCGACGGCGCACTCGCGATGCAGGCGACCGCAACGCTCGCAGGAACGCATCGATGAAGAAGGAACTGCCCCATCCCGATCGCTTCCAGGAAATGCGCGAGGCATTGCGTGGACTGACCACGACGTTCGATCCGGCCTACTGGCAGAAGGTCGATCACGAGCGCGGCTATCCCGAGGCCTTCGTCGATGCGCTGACGAAGGCGGGCTGGCTGGCCGCGCTGATCCCCGCCGAGTACGGCGGGTCGGGCCTCGGCCTCGCCGAAGCGTCGGTGATCATGGAAGAGATCAACCGGTCCGGCGGCAACGCGG
>CAXTPX010000078.1:0-8942 GCA_964246005.1 uncultured Burkholderiaceae bacterium
CGCATCCCCGACGGCCACACCGTCGCGTCGCATGCGATGGCGTCCGCCGACGCGCTCGAGGAGACCATCCTGCGTGAAGGCCCCGAGACGATCCTCGCGTTCATTGTCGAGCCGATCGGCGGCATCTCCACCGGCGCCGGCGTTCCCGAAGCCGACTACTGCCGACGGGTGCGCGACATCTGCACGCGCCACGGCGTGCTGCTGATCCACGACGAGGTGATGAGCGGCGCCGGCCGCACCGGCACCTTTCTCGCGAGCCACCATTGGCCCGATGCGATGCCCGACCTCGTGACGCTCGCCAAGGGACTCGCGGCCGGCTACACGCCGCTCGGCGCGCTGCTCGTGCCGAACCGCATCGTCGACGCGATCGCGAATGCCGGCGGCTTCGTCCACGGCCATACCTACTTCACCAACCCGCTGTCGTGCGCCGTCGCGAACGCGGTGGTCGACGTCGTCGAAGGCGAAGGCCTCGTGGCTCGCGCTGCCGAGCGGGGTGAGTACCTGCTTCGCAGCCTGCGTTCGCTGGCCGAGCGTTCGCCGCTGATCGGCGACGTGCGCGGACGGGGACTGCTGACGGCGATCGAACTGGTCGCCGACAAGTCGACGAAGACCGCGCTGCCCGCCGCGTTCAACGCGCCCGCACGGCTCACCGAACACGGCCTCGCGCACGGCATCGCGCTGTACAACCGCCGCGCCAACCGCGGTCAGTTCGGCGACTTCCAGATGATCACGCCGCCGCTGACCATCGCCGAAGCCGAGATCGACCTACTGGTCGACACGCTGGAGGCCGCGCTCGGCGACTTCCAGCGCGAGGTCGAAGCGGCAGGCCACGCGCGCTTCTAGCGGCCATGGACACCCTCGACCTGGTCGGCTACAGCGACCGCCTCAGCGCCGTGGCCGGCGAGACGATCGTGTTCCACGTCTCGAGCCGCTCGGCCGAACCGTTCGACGCGCGCCTCTTGCGCGTGATCCACGCCGACCCGAATCCGGCCGGACCGGGTTTGCGCTTCGCCGATCTCGGCGATCGCTTCGCGACGCGAGCGACGTCGATCGATCAACCGATCCGGCGCGGCTCGTGGGCGCGCGTGGACCGCATGCCATGGCCCGCGGTCGATCGCGACTGGTCGGTCTGCGCCCGCATCCTGCCGACGGCCCCCGGGCGGCAGGCCCGGTGCGTGATGTCGCAATGGAGTGCGAGCGCTCGCTGCGGTTGGTACCTCACGATCGACGTGGACGGGGCTACCGTCACGCTGGCCGACGGCGTCCACGCCCCGATCGAACGCCGCCTCGCGACGCCGATCGGCGTCCGCTGGGCCGACATCTCGTTCGCGTATCGAGCCGGAACCCGCACGCTGTCGCTGTCGTACGCACCGATCGATACCCGCCACCCGCCGGCGGAGACCAGCGGCCGTCTCGACGACGAAGCGTTCACGGCCTGGGCCGTCGCGCCGCCTTCGCTGGGGATCGCCGCGCTCGACGCATCGGCCCCGTCGCAGCACTTCAACGGCTGCATCGAGGCCCCGCGCATCGAGTCGGCCGACATGGTCGTCGGCGCGTGGGACTTCGCGCGCGGCATCGATACGCCCGACGTGATCGATGTCGGTCCGGCTGCGCGTCACGGCCGAATCGTCAACCTGCCGACGCGCGCCGTGAGGTCGTCGACGTGGAGCGGCCGAGAAGGCTGCTGGCGCGCCGCCCCGGACGAATACGCGGCGATCCACTTTCACGACGACGACCTCGACGATGCCGGCTGGTCCCCGTCGTTCGCGTTCACGGTCCCGGACGACCTGCCGAGCGGCTCGTACGCGATGGCCCTGACCGCGACGACCGGGGCCGGCGAGGCGCGCGAGTGGCTGCCGTTCTGGGTCAGTGCGCGCGTCGGCCGGCCGAGCGCGCCGATCGTGTTCGTGGTACCGACCTACACCTACCAGGCCTATGCGAACTTCGCGCGCGGCAACTTCGACGCGGCCCTGCAACGCAGGATGCGCGAATGGGGCGCGTATCCGCACAACCCGGACGCGCATCCGGAGGTCGGGCTGTCCACCTACAACGTCCACAGCGACGGCAGCGGCGTGTCGTTCTCGTCGCGGCTGCGGCCGATGCTGACGATGCGGCCGGGCTTCCTGACCTTCGACGATCCGCGCGGGTCGGGCTGCCGCCACTACATCGCCGACCACCACTTGCTGGACTGGCTCGAGCACGAGGGCTTCGCGTTCGACGTCGTGACCGACGACGACCTCGAACGCCACGGGGCCGCGATCCTCGCGCCGTACCGCGCGGTCCTGACCGGCACGCATCCCGAGTACCACACGGCGCGCACGCTCGATGCGTTCGACGGGTATCTGCGGCAGGGCGGGCATCTCGCCTACCTCGGCGGCAACGGCTTCTACTGGCGCGTCGCCGTCTCGGACCGTTTTCCCGGAGCGCTCGAGATGCGTCGCGGGGACAGCGGCACCCGCGCCTGGGCGAGCGCGCCCGGCGAACGCCACAACGCGCTCGACGGCAACCTCGGTGGCCTGTGGCGCGACAGCGGCCGGCCGCCGCAACACCTCGTCGGCATCGGCTTCACGTCGCAGGGCCCGTTCGAGGGTTCGACCTTCCGCGTCCACGACGAGGCGCGCGACCAGCCGGGTGGCTGGCTGCTCGACGGTGTCGCGTCCGGCTCGATCGGCGGCTACGGCCTCTCGGGCGGCGGCGCCGCCGGCTTCGAGCTCGACTCCACGTCCGTCGCCGACGGCAGTCCCGCGCACTACACGCTGCTCGCGACGTCCGAGGGCCACGGTCCCGGCTTCGGCCCCGCGCTCGACGCGTCGCTCACGCACACCACGTCCCGCGACCGTCGACCGGTCGCGTCGCTGATCAAGGCCGAGATGATTCATTACGACACCGGGTGGGGCGGCTCGGTCTTCTCGGTCGGCTCGATCACGTGGTGCGGCAGCCTGTCGCACGACGGCTATCGCAACGACGTCGCGACGGTCATGCACAACTACGTATCGCGGGTGGCCGGCGCTCCCTCGGGCGCGCTCGGCACCCGCGTCGACGAGCCCGCGGACTTCCTCGCCTGACCCCGATCACCGTCCCCGCAGCTTCCGTCACCCACCCGATCCCAGGCCTCCCCATGAACACGCTCGCATCGACCGCGCTGCCCATCCCCCGGGCCGGCGCCGCCCGCGCCATCGTCGCCATCTCCATCGGCAACGCGCTCGAATGGTTCGACATCGTGATCTACGGCTTCCTCGCCGTGACGATCGCGAAACTGTTCTTCCCCACCGACAACGAATCGGTTTCGCTGTTGATCGCGCTCGGCACCTTCGGCGTCACGTTCGTGCTGCGGCCGGTGGGCTCGTTCGTGCTCGGTGCGTATGCCGACCGCGCCGGGCGCAGGAAGGCGCTGTCGCTGTCGCTCGGGTTGATGTTGTTGGGCACGCTGATGATCGCGGTGGCGCCGACCTACGCACAGGTCGGCCTCGCCGGTCCGGTCGTCGTGATCGTCGCGCGCATGATCCAGGGCTTCGCGGCGGGCGGCGAGTTCGGCGGCGCGACGGCGCTGCTGGCCGAGCAGGATCCCGCGCGTCGCGGCTGGTTCGCGAGCTGGCAGTTCGCGAGCCAGGGCGTGACGACGCTGCTCGCGGCGGGCATCGGCCTCGCGCTCAACACGCTGCTCACGCCCGAGCAACTGCTCAGCTGGGGCTGGCGATTGCCGTTCGTCTTCGGTCTGCTGATCGGGCCGGCCGGCCTGTACATCCGTCGCAACCTCGAGGAGGGGGCCGAGTACGCGTCGACAGCGCCGCCCGAGACGCCGATCCGGACCACGCTGACCGAGCACCTCGGCCGCGTGCTCGCGTCGCTCGGCTTCATCGTGCTGGCGACGATCCTCGCGTACACCGGGCTCTTCATGCCGACGTATGCGGTCAAGACGCTCGGCGTGCCGGTCGCCAATGCCTTCCTCGGCACGTTCGTGATCGGCATCCTGCAGTTCGTGCTGTGCCCGATCTTCGGCGGGTGGTCCGACCGCGTGGGCCGGGTCCCGGTGATGGGCGGCGCGGCGCTGGCGATCCTCGTGGCCGTCGTCCCCGCGTTCGACTGGCTGGTCGCGCATCCGACCACCGAAGGGCTGGTCCTCGTGCAGGGTTGCCTCGGCGTCCTCTCCGCCGCGTATTGGGGACCGACCTCGGCTGCGATGTCGGACCTGTTCCCGGCGAGCACGCGCGGGACCGGCCTGTCGATCAGCTACAGCTGCGGCGTGGCGATCTTCGGCGGCTTCGCACCGTTCATCAGCGCGTGGCTGATCGGCGCGACGGGGTCGAAGACGGCGCCGGCGTTCTACGTTCTGTTCGGGACCGTCGTGAGCCTCGTGGCGCTGCTGGTGGCGCGTCGGCGGTATGCTTTGAAGTAAGCGGATCGGGTCCCACTCTCGCATCGATGCGTTCCGTCGCAGCCTGCCAAGCGCGAAACGATGGCAGGCGAGGAGACTTCCCGTGACTGTCACGACATCGGGCGCGGGGCGTTCGCAGGGCTGCCGAAGTCGCGCCCAAGACGGCGAACCGCGAAGGGTTCGAAGCTTGTCCGACGAGAGCTTTGCGATGATTCCATCCTCCGGTCGCGGTCGATCGGCAGCGTTGCTGCTCTGCCTCGCCGCGATCGCGAGCGCGGCACCTGCGGACGAGATCGATCGTTACGTCGCGCAGGAACAGTCCGTGTACGGCGTACCGGCGATCGTCGTCGGCGTCTATCGAGACGGCGAACTCGTCGACGAGCGGGCGATCGGGCTGTCGAACGTCGAGCTCGGCGTCGTCGCGACCCCCAAGCACGCGTTCGAGATCGGGTCGATCTCGAAGCAGTTCACCGCCTGGGCGATCCTCATGTTGCGCGACGAAGGACGCCTCGACCTCGACGCGCCGGTCGGTCGCTACCTTCCCGACCTGCCGCCCGCGTGGGCCGCGCCCTCGCTGCATCGCCTGCTGACGCACTCGTCCGGCTTGCCCGACCTCGAGGACGCGTTCACCTACGGCGTATATCGCGAGACGCCCAGCGACGCCGACTTCCTTCGACGGCTGGTCGCCTTGCCGATCGACTTCGCACCCGGCGAGAAGTGGGCTTACTCCAACACCAACTACTGGCTGCTCGCGCGGGTCATCGAGACGCTCTCGGGCCTGTCGTACGCCGACTTCATGCAGCAGCGTGTCTTCACGCCGCTCGGCATGACCTCTACCCGTTCCGCGCTCCCGGCGCTACCGATGCCGAACCGCGCGTCGGGCTACGAGCAGAGGCCGGGCAACCTCGAGAACCGGGATGCGATCAGACCCAACACCGGTCGGGGACTCGGCGACATCGTGACGACGGTGGCCGACATGGCGCACTGGGAGCGCGAGCAGCGGTCGCCGCGGCTTGTCACCGCCGACTCCGTCATGCGAGCGCGGACCCCCGTCGTGCTGAACGACGGAACGACCGAGCCCTACGGGTATGGTTGGCAGATCGGCAGTCTTCTCGGACAGCCGACGCTGTCGCATGCCGGCCAGACCGCAGGCTTCACGTCGATCTGCCTCCGCGTGCCCGATCGTCGGTTGGCCGTCGTCGTGCTGACCAATCTGTACGGGGCGCCGATCGCCTCGCTCGGCGAGACCGTCGCCGCGGCCGTCGAACCCGTGCTGAAACGACCGCCCCGTGTCGCGGTCACGACGACCGATGCCGTTCTCGCTGCGCGCGTCCGCGAGCTGCTCGACACCGGCGCTTCGGCCGAAACGGCGTGGCAGGCGGACTGGTTCACCGATGCCCGCTGGAAGTCGATCAGGGACTCGCTCGCCGACCGCGCCGTACTCTACCGGCGCCTCGGGCCCGTGCTCGGGCTGACGCCGGTGTCCGCGGATGCGACGGACAGACCGGGCGACATGTCGTATCGCGTTCGGTATGGTTCGGTGACCCGGATCTTCACCGTGGGGGTCGATGACGAGGGGCGGATCGCACGGACGATGACCCTCGACGAGTAGAGCGGGCCGGGAAGACGCGTCACGACCTTTCGCGCACGACCGGCGCGAGGCCGTCGACCGCTTGGTCGAGGACACGGGGTGGCACGAGACCGGGCAACGACACCGGGTTCGCTCGTGCGCGGGAACGACGAGCAGGACGCCCCATGCAATCACCACCGACCGATACACCGTCGTTCTCGCGCAGCCGGGATTCCAGTGTCGTCGGGTTGGCACGGAGACCGAGCGACAACACCGGGTTCCCCGCCTGTGCGGGAACGACGACCACGAGGCCCCATGCAATCACCACCGACCGATCCCATCAAGCTGTACCGACATCCGCTCTCCGGCCACTCCCATCGCGTCGAGCTGTTCCTTCACCTGTTGGGTCTCCCGGTCAGCCTGATCGACGTCGACCTCGTCAACGGCGCGCAAAAGGAGCCGGCGTTCCTGGCGCTGAACCGCTTCGGTCAGGTCCCGGTGATCGATGACGGCGGCATCGTGGTCGCCGATGCCAACGCGATCCTCACGTATCTCGCGTTGAAGTACGGTGACGATCACTGGGCGCCCCGGGAGCCGCTGGCGGCGGCCCGCGTGCAGCAGTGGCTGTCGCAGTCCGCCGGCGCGCTCGCCCGCGGCGCTGCGACCGCCCGCGCCATCAACGTCTTCCGCCTGAAGCGCGACACGACGGCCGCCGTGGAGGAATCCCACTGGTTGTTCACGCGGGTCGAGGGCTCGTTGCAGGACAGTCCAGGCCGATGGCTCGCGGGCGGCGAGCGACCGACCATCGCCGATATCGCGCTGTACACGTATACGGCGTACGCGCCGGAAGGCGGTGTCGCGTTGGACGCCTATCCGGCGGTGCGCGACTGGCTCGAGCGGGTCGAAGGATTGCCCGGGTTCGTGCCGATGGCGCCTACGGCCGTCGGTCTGCGGGTCGATCGGTAGCCGCCACGGATGACGGGACTGCAATCGTTTCGTCATGAAGCGCCGCTAGCCTCGGCTGTTTTTTGTCGCACCGATCAGGCAAGCGCACGGGGCCCCGTCGATCGAGTCGACCGAACCTCACCGGAGCATCCCTTGAAGCCGATTTTCTCGCTGCGCGGGCCGAGCAGCCGTTCGACCCCGCATCCGTTCCACTTCGCCGTCGCGCTCTGCTTCGCCGCATCGACCGCCGTCGCCGCCGACTTCACGATCAGCGGCCCCGACGCGACCGCGCGCACGCTCGGCAGCGCGAGCGGCCAGACCGGCAACGTGACCATCGACGGCATGCTGACCGTCGGCGGCGCGACGGTGGCCGTGACGATCACCGGCAACAACGCGACGCTGAACAACCTCGGCTCGATCGTGCAGACCGGCACGGGCCGCGTCATCCGCGACAACACCGGCGTGACGAACCTCGTCGTCAACAACGGCAGCGCGACCAACGCCACCGCGCTATTGCAGGCGGCCGATGCCGACGTGATCCAGATGAACCGACCGGCGAGCGTCACGCTCAACAACTACGGCCAGATGATCTCGCTGAACGCGTCGGCCGGCGGCTCGCAGGCCGTCGACTTCTCGGCCATCACCGCGGGTGCCAACGTCGTCGACAACTATGCGACGGGCCTGATGCGCGCCGTGGAGGCCGACGCCGTGCGACCGGGCGTCAACGGCGTGGTCTACAACGCGGGCCGCATCGTGTCGGTCACCACGACCGGGAGCAGCAGCGACGGCATCGACTTCCAGAACAACAGCGGCGGCCGGGTCACGAACGACACCGGCGGACTCATCGAGGGCGGCCGCCACGGCATCACCGGCGGCGCGGTCGACGCGACCGTGTCGTTCACGACCTCGATCACGAACAACGCGGGCGGCCGCATCCAGGGCGACAACGGCTCGGGCATCAACCTCGACGGCTTCAATGCGCGCCAGCTCGTGACGGTCGTCAACGCCGGGACCATCGTCGGCAACGGCGTGACCGGCGACGGCGACGGCGTCGATGTCGACGGGCTGGTCGCGATCGCCAACAGCGGCGTGATCCGCTCGGTCAACGCGTTCAGCCCGCTCGCGTCCGGCCTGGCATTCAGCGAAGGCGTCACGGTCGGCGGCGGCAGCATCGTCAACAGCGGCACGATCGAAGGGCTGGTCGCTGCCGGTAACACCAACGCGGTCGGCCGCGGCATCACGCTCGCGGGCAACGACATCACGACCGGCCCGCTCGCCGGGACACGGGAAGCGATCTACGGCAACGCGACCGTCACCAACACGGCCGGTGGCCTGATCCGCGGGCAGAGCGACTCGGCGATCGCGGTCGACGGTGCGGCGAGCGGCTTCACCGTCAGCATCGTCAACGCGGACGGCGCCACGTTGCGGGGCGGTGGCAGCGCGACCGCGGCGGTCCGCACCGGCCTCGACAACGACACGCTGACGAACGCCGGCACGATCGACGGCTCGAGCAGCGGCAAGGCCGTCGACCTCGGCGGCGGCAACAACACGATGAACATCGTCGGCGGCCAGGCGTTCATCGTCGGCGACGTCAACGGCGGCACGGGCGGCACGAACGGGCTCGCGATCGATCTCGGCAATGGCAATCGCTTCGCGTATGCCGGGTCGCTGTCGAACTTCGCGACCGTCGAGGCGAAGAGCGGCACGACCACGCTGTCGGGCGCGAGCGTCTACACGGGCACGACGAAGCTCGACCGCACCGCGACGCTGGTCCTCGACGGCGCGAACCGCCTGTCGGCGGCCAGCACGCTCGAACTCGCCGGCGGCATGTTGCAGATCGTCGACGCGGCCCGCAGCGATGGTCAGACCTTCGCGAGCCTCCTGCTGGACGCGAGTTCGGCGATCGACCTCGGCGCCTCGTCACTGACCTTCGACGCGCTCGGCAACGTCGCCGACGACGCGATGCTGACGATCACCGGCTTCTTCGCGTCGAGTCCGTCCGACTACGCGATTCGCATCATGGGCGACCTCGGCGCCGATGCGATGTTCCGC
>CAXTPX010000079.1:0-8905 GCA_964246005.1 uncultured Burkholderiaceae bacterium
ATTCGCATCCTCTCTTCACTTTCGCGTCGTAAAGTTTCGTTTTGACGGGTTTGTCCTACACTGCCCGGCAATACTCAAAGTTAGTGTAGGGGAGTCGCCAAGTTGGTTAAGGCACTGGATTTTGATTCCAGCATGCGAAGGTTCGAGTCCTTCCTCCCCTGCCACTGACCACGAAGCCGCCTCGCGTTCGGATGTTGCCGGAAGGTGCGCGGGCGGCCCTCACAGCGATGCCGGACGGATCATGGCCGAAGGCTTGATGGTGTTCACGGGGAACGCGAATCCGCTTCTGGCGGCCGCGGTCTCGAGGAACCTCAATTTGCCGCTCGGCAAGGCGACGGTCGGGCGATTCTCGGACGGCGAGGTCAACGTCGAGATTCAGGATCACGTCCGCGGCAAGGACGTGTTCGTGTTGCAGTCCACCTGCGCGCCGACCAACGACAACCTGATGGAGATCATGGTCATGGCCGACGCGCTGAAGCGCTCGTCGGCCGGCCGGGTGACCGCAGCGATTCCGTACTTCGGCTACGCGCGCCAGGATCGTCGGCCCCGCAGCGCGCGCGTGGCGATCAGCGCGAAGGTGGTCGCGAACATGCTGCAGGTCGCCGGTATCGATCGCGTGTTGACGATGGATCTGCATGCGGACCAGATCCAGGGGTTCTTCGACATCCCGGTCGACAACATCTATGCGTCGCCGATCCTGCTCGCCGACCTGTACAAGCAGGACACGACGAACCTGCAGGTGGTGTCGCCGGACGTCGGGGGCGTGGTGCGGGCGCGGGCTTTCGCGAAGCGCCTCGACACCGACCTCGCGATCATCGACAAGCGGCGGCCGCGCGCCAACGTGGCCGAGGTGATGAACATCATCGGCGACGTCGAAGGGCGCACGTGCGTGATCATGGACGACATGGTCGACACGGCGAACACGCTGTGCAAGGCCGCGGCGGCGTTGAAGGAACGCGGTGCGACGCGGGTGCTGGCGTACTGCACGCACCCGGTGCTGTCGGGCGGCGCGGTGCAGCGGATCGACAGCTCGAGCCTCGACGAGCTGGTGGTGGTCGACACGATTCCGCTGAATCGCGACGCGCAGAAGAGTTCGCGGATCCGCCAGATCTCGTGCGCGCCGCTGCTGGCCGAGACGATCGCACGGATCAGCAAGGGCGATTCTGTCAGCTCGCTGTTCGCGGAATAAAGAATCTTTACACGGACCGCGTCGTTCCGCGGCGGTTCGTCTTCGTAGTCAGCGGAACACGGCCCGTCTGGTCGCGGACGGCCAATACCAACTCTTGGAGAAGTCTCATGAAAGTCGTCGCCACAACCCGCAGTGTGCAAGGTACGAGTGCGAGCCGCCGCCTTCGCCGCACTGGCAAGGTTCCCGGAATCGTCTATGGCAGCACGGACACGCCGGTCTCGATCGAACTCGATCACAACGATCTCTTCCACGCCTTGCGCAAGGAAGCGTTCCACTCGTCGATCCTCGACCTCGAACTCGACGGATCGGCCGCGAGCAGCGTGCTGCTGCGCGACGTGCAGATGCATCCGTTCAAGCAACAGGTCCTGCACATCGACTTCCAGCGCGTCGCGGCCGATACGAAGATCCACGTCCGCGTGCCGATCCACTACATCAATGCCGACAGCTCGCCGGCGGTCAAGCTGTCCGCCAACGTGATCAGTCACGTGATGAACGACATCGAGGTGATCTGCCTGCCGAAGGACCTGCCCGAGTTCATCGAGATCGATCTCGGCAACCTCGAGGCGCAAGGCGCCGTGCACGTGTCGGACCTGAAGCTGCCCGCAGGCGTGTCGGTCACGCCGCAGGCCGAGGAAGTCATCGCGACCGCGACGATGCCCGACGAGATGGTCGAGGTGGAGCTCGCCGCACCGGTGGTCGAAGCCGCGCCGGTCGCCGCCGCGCCTGCTGCCGGGGACAAGGGCGACAAGAAATAAGTCGCCTCGCGTCCGGAAGAAGCCCCTGCTCGCAGGGGTTTTTTTTCGAGCGCGAAGACGTGTCGGTCTTGCGGTCCGGCCCGAGCCATCACGCTCGATGCGTCGGCGGAACGGTAGCGACCGGGATGCCGGGTCGTCCGGGATCTCTTCCTAGGCGAGGTCTTCGAAGAGGACCACCAGCCAGTCGATGAAGACGCGGACGCGGTGGCTCAGATGCCGGTTCGGTGGATACACGATGTGGAACGGATAGCGCGGCGGGTTCCACGCCTGGAGGATCGGCACCAACGCGCCACGGTCGACTTCATGCTTCACCATGAAGGCGAATGTCTGGATGATGCCAAGACCGGCGAGGCCGGCGGTCACCCGAGCCAGCCCGTCGTTGACGGTCACCGCCGAGGGCCCGTCGACCTCGTATCGCTCGGTCGCTCGTTCGAACGTCGCGGGAAACGACCGTCCGGAGAGCGCCGAGTGGTAGCCGACGATGCGATGGTCCGACGATAGATCGTCCGGGTGACGCGGTATTCCGAACGTCTCGAGGTACGCGGGGGCAGCACAGGTCACCCACGATGCGGTGCCGAGCAATCGCGACACGAGCGCGAGTTCGGTCATGGCGCCGCCGCGGATGACGCAATCGACGTTGTCGCCGATGAGGTCGACGGTCCGGTCGCCGATGCCGAGGTCCACGTGGACGTCGGGGTATCTCGCGAAGAATGCGGGCAGCGCGGGAATCAGCAGCATCTGCCCGATGCTGCCGCCGACGTCGACACGGATCCGTCCCTGCGGCGCTGCCTGGGCGCCCGCGACATCGGTATCGACATCCTCGAGTTCGCGCACGAGCCGCTGCGTGCGGTCGTAGTAGGCATGCCCGTCCGCGGTGATCGTGAGCTTCCGGGTGGTCCGCTGGATGAGGAGCACGCCGAGATGCGCTTCGAGCTCCGCGATGAGGCGGCTGACGGTCGCCTTCGGCATGTCGAGGCTGTCGGACGCCTTGGTGAACGAGCCCGTCTCGACGATCCGCGCGAAGCAGCGGATGGACAGGAGCTGATTCAAGCGTTCCCGATCGCTCGGTCGACCGCAGGTTCGATCGATTGTCCCGAATCCGGAAAAGACTTCCGGCGTCCCCGGTCTTTATCTGCGACGGCCGTGCGCCTAGCCTGCGTACATCGACTGGCGGCGGGCATGGCCGGTCGACCCTTCCAGATCACTCGAGAACGCACATGGACAAGTCCCTCTTCGGCAAGGTCGCCCTCGTCACCGGCGGTTCGCGCGGTATCGGCGCCGCCATCGCCTTGCGCCTGGCGCAGGAAGGCGCAGACGTCGCGATCAGTTATGCGAGCTCCGACGCGCGAGCGGAGGCCGTCGTCAGGGAACTGAAGGCGCAAGGGGTCCGTTCGGCCGCCTTCCGGGCGGACCAGGCCGACCCGCGCCAGGTCGAAGCGCTCGTCAAGCGCACGCACGACGAATTCGGCAAGCTCGACATCCTCGTCAACAACGCGGGCGTGCTGACGCTCGGCCACGCGGGCGACGCCGCTGCGGATCTCGCATCGTTCGAGCGTCAGTACGCCATCAACGTTCGCGCCGTCGCCACGGCGGTCCGGACCGCGGCGCCGCTGATGAGCGACCATGGCCGCATCATCTCGATCGGGTCCGGGCTGGGCACGCGCACGCCGTGGCCGGGCATGAGCGACTACGCAGCCAGCAAGGCCGCGGTCGCCGCCTACAGCCGGGGCTGGGCTCACGACTTCGCGTCTCGCGGGATCACGGTCAACGCCGTCCTCCCGGGGCCGATCGACACGGAGATGAATCCGGAGAAGGGCGACTTCGGCGCGGCGCAACTGGCCGCCATTCCGATGGGACGCTTCGGCCGTCCGGAAGAGATCGCGGGGGCGGTCGCCTTCCTCGCGGGTCCGGATGCCGGCTTCATCACTGGTGTCTCCCTCGACGTCGACGGTGGATTCGCTGCCTGAGGCGATTGCCCGGTACCTCGACCCCGGACGCGAGGTGTCGCCCGCCGTCAGCCGCGAGCATGGGGTGGATGACGATCGGCTCTCGGCCATCCGGGTGCTTCGGCCCCCGCACCCTGCATCGCGTTCCGAAGCCTCGCACGAACTGACGTCAAAGGAAATCCATCATGGTCGATGAACAGGGTCCGCACTACTTCGTTGCCTTCCAGAGCCCCGGCCCAGCATGGGTCCCCGGGGTCAGGTACAACGAGCAGCCGGACTTCCCTGCCCACGTCGGTTACATGACCGGAATGCAGGAGCGGGGCCTCACCGTCCTGAGCGGGCCGTTCATGGAGAAGGCCGGCGGCCTCGGCGGCGTGCTCTCCGATGGCGGCATGACGATCTTCAAGGCCGGCGATCTCGACGAAGCGACCCGGATCGCCACCGACGATCCGACGGTGAAGTCGGGCATGTTGAACGTCGACGTCAAGATGTTCTGGGTGCCCTTCCACGCATGATCCGGAAAGGCGGCCGGGTCGAATCGGCCCGCTGATCGCGGCGGCGGCGACGCGCCGGAACCGACGACCCCGCTGCGCCCACGGATGGCGTCCGCGACGGACGCCGCCGCGAGGCGACTCGCGCGGGCCTCCGACCGGCCTCTAGAATGTCGCCATGTCCCCGACCCCGGAACTACTCACGGCCTTCGCGCCGACCGGAACGCTGCGCGTCGCCATCAATGTCGGCAATGCGGTGCTCGCGCGTCGCGATGCGGACGGTGAGCCGGACGGTGTGTCGGTCGATCTCGGCCGTGCGCTCGCTGCGGAACTCGGCATCGAAGCGAAGATGATCGTCGTCGACACGGCCGGGGAATCGGTCGCTCTCGTCGACGACGAGGAGGCCGACGTCGGCTTCTTCGCGATCGACCCGGCTCGCGGCGCACGTATCGCGTTCACGCCGCCGTACCTGTTGATCGAAGGAACCTACCTGGTCCGCGACGACGATCGGATCCGCGACGTCCACGAGGTCGACCGGCCGGCGACCCGGATCGTCGTCGGCAAGGGCAGCGCGTACGACCTGTACCTCACGCGCGCGATCGAGCACGCGACGCTGGTTCGCGCCGCGTCGTCGCAGGCGGTGGTCCGGACGATGCTCGACGACGGTATCGAGGTCGCGGCGGGTGTGCGGCAACAGCTCGAGGCCGACGCGCTTCGCCTCGGCGGCGTGCGCGTGCTCGACGGGCGCTTCATGACGATCCGCCAGGCGCTCGGCGTGGGCAAGAGCCGTGGCCCGGCGGCCGCCGGGTACCTGTCCGCGTTCGTCGAGCGAATGAAGGCCGACGGCTTCGTAGCCGAAGCGCTCGTCCGCCATCGCATCGAAGGCGCGTCGGTCGCGCCTGCCGGCAACGCGGGCTGACGGCTTCGATGGGCACGTCCGCGATCAAGCTCGTCGTCGGCCTCGGCAACCCCGGAGCGCAGTACGCGGCGACGCGGCACAACGCCGGCTTCTGGTTCGTCGAGCGTTATGCGGAGACGAACCGCATCGCATTGCGCAGCGAGCGTGGATTCCACGGCATCGTCGGCCGCTCGGGCGCGCGCTGGCTGCTGATGCCGCATACCTTCATGAATCGATCGGGTCTCGCGGTCGGCGCGCTGGCGCGCTTCTACAAGATCCTGCCCGGGGAGATCCTGGTCGCACACGACGAGCTCGACCTGCCGCCCGGCACCGTCAAGCTGAAGATCGGCGGCGGCATCGCGGGACACAACGGCCTGCGCGACATCGCGTCGGTGCTCGGGACGCCGGACTTCTGGCGCATGCGGATCGGCATCGGTCATCCGAGGACGCTGCAACTCCAGCAAGCGGTGGTCGACTTCGTCCTGCACCCGCCGCGTCGCGACGAGGAGAAGGCCATCGACGAAGCGATCGAGCGCGGCATGGACGTGCTGCCGGCGCTCTTCGACGGCGAGGCCGAAGGCGCGATGATGTCGCTGCACACGACGGCCCGATAGCGTGACGCGTCGATCACGCCACGAACGACGGTCGAGCCCTTGACCTGTAAAGGAGCATCCATGGTCCCTTCCCTCCGTGGCGTCGCCTTCGCCACGTCGATGACGATCGCGTCGCTGCTGTCGCCTGCGACCGCGCAGACGACTTCACCGACGGCCGCGGTCAAGGTCTACGACGTCCGCGACTTCTTCCGCAAGCCCGAACGATCCCGCTTCGCCCTGGCACCCGACGGTCGCCACGTGGCCTTCCTCGCTCGCAACAGCGGACGCCTCAACGTCTTCGTGCAGGACCTCGACGCGAGCGGTGCCCCGAGCGGCGAAGCGAAGGCCCTGACGTCCGAGTCGGCTCGCGACGTCCCCGGCTTCTTCTGGAAGGGCGACGCTCACGTCGTGTACGTGAAGGACGCCGGAGGCGACGAGAACTTCCACGTGCTGTCGGTGCCGATCGAAGGGGGCGACGCGGCGCGGGACCTGACGCCGTACGCCGGCGTCCGCGCGGAGATCGTCGACGCGCTCGAGGACGACGATGCGCATCTGTTGATCTCGCACAACCACCGCGACCAGAAGGTGTTCGACGTGTATCGCGTCGATGTCGTGACGGGCGACGCGACGCTGGTCGCAGAGAACCCCGGCACCATCACGTCGTGGATCACCGACCATGCGGGCAACGTGCGCGCCGCGGTCGCGACCGAGGGCGTCGACTCGACCGTGCTGTATCGGGACCGCGAATCGCAGCCGTTCAGGACGCTGGTCAGGACCGACTTCCGCGAAGCGGTCGACCCGTTGTTCTTCACGTTCGACGACCAGCGCCTGTACGTGACCTCGAATCGCGGTCGCGACAAGAAGGCCATCTTCGAATTCGACCCGGCGACCGCGAACGAAGGCCGGCTGATCTTCGAGAACCCCGACGTCGACGCCTACTCGCTGTCGTTCTCGCGGAAGCGCAAGGTGCTCACCGAGGTCGGCTACGCGGACTGGAAGGCGGAGCATCGCGCCCTCGATCCGCAGACCGCCGCGATCTACTCGGACGTCGAACGGCAGTTGCCCGGCTACGACGTGACGCTGCGGGGCGGAACCCGCGACGAGAGCCGCTTCATCGTCGGCGCCTACAGCGACCGGACGCGCGGCAAGACCTTCGTCTACGACGTGAAGCGGAAGTCGCTGCTGCTGCTCGCCGAGGCGTCGCCGTGGCTCGGCGAGGCCGACATGGCCGTGATGAAGCCGATCCGGTACCGGTCGCGCGACGGGCTCGCGATCAACGGCTATCTCACGCTGCCGGTCGGGGTCGAGGCCAAGAACCTGCCGCTCGTCGTGAACCCGCACGGCGGCCCGTGGGCAAGGGACCTGTGGGGCTTCAACCCCGAGGTGCAGTTTCTCGCCAACCGCGGTTATGCGGTGCTGCAGTTGAACTTCCGCGGCTCGACCGGCTACGGTCGACGCTTCTGGGAAGCGAGCTTCAAGCAGTGGGGCAACGCGATGCAGAACGACATCACCGACGGGGTGGAGTCGCTGAAGCAGCAGGGCATCGCCGATCCCGCCCGGATCGCGATCTATGGCGCGAGCTACGGCGGCTACGCGACGCTGGCCGGCATCGCGTTCACGCCGGACCTGTACGCAGCGGCGGTCGACTACGTCGGCGTCTCGAACCTGCTGACGTTCATGAACACCATCCCGCCGTACTGGGAAGCCGAGCGCAAGCAGTTCTACGCGATGGTCGGCGACCCAGATGCCGACCGCGACCTGCTCGCGAGCCGGTCGCCCGTCAACTTCATCGATCGCATCAGGACGCCGTTGTTCGTCGCCCAGGGCGCACGCGACCCGCGCGTCAACAAGGCCGAGAGGGACCAGATCGTCGACGCCCTCAAGCAGCGCGGCGTGAGCGTCGAGTACATGGTGAAGGACAACGAAGGTCACGGCTTCCGGAACGAGGAGAACCAGTTCGACTTCTACGGCGCGATGGAACGCTTCCTCGCGCTCCATCTGAAGACGTGACGGTAGAGCCGACCCGTGATGCACGATGACTCGTCCGCGACCTCGATGCCGCTCACCGGCACGACGGTGATCGAGCTCGGCACGCTGATCGCGGGCCCGTACGCGGCCGGATTGCTCGCGCAGTTCGGCGCCGACGTGATCAAGATCGAGGCGCCGGGCAAGGGCGATCCGCTCCGCACCTGGCGGAAGCTGCACCATGGACCGGACGGCGAGCCGACGTCGTACTGGTGGTACTCGCAGAGCCGCAACAAGAAGTCGGTGACGCTCGACCTCAAGTCCGCGGCCGGGCAGGACATCGTGCGCAGATTGGTCGAGGGCGCCGACATCGTGATCGAGAACTTCCGGCCCGGCGTCCTCGAAGGCTGGGGACTCGGCTGGGAAGACCTCGCGAAGATCAACCCGAAGCTCGTGATGGTGCGCGTGTCGGGCTATGGCCAGACCGGACCCGAGCGCAACCGTCCCGGCTTCGCCGCGATCGCCGAATCGATGGGCGGCCTGCGTCATGTGTCCGGCTATCCGGATCGACCGCCGGTCCGGGTCGGGGTCAGCATCGGCGACTCGCTCGCGTCGCTCTACGGCACGATCGGCGCGTTGCTCGCGATGCATCACGTGCAGGTCAACAAGGGCGCGGGTCAACTGGTCGACGTGGCGTTGTACGAGTCCGTGTTCGGCGTGATGGAAAGCCTGATCCCCGAGTACGCGGCGCTCGGGCACGTGCGGGAGCGCACCGGCTCGAGCCTGCCGGGCATCGTGCCGTCGAACACCTACCGCTGCGGCGACGGCGCCTACGTGATCGTGGCGGGCAACAGCGACGGCATCTTCCGTCGCCTGATGGACGCGATCGGACGACCCGACCTCGGCAACGACCCGGCGCTCCGCCACAACGACGGTCGCGTCGCGCGAACGACGTCGATCGACGATGCGATCGGCGAATGGACCGGCCGTCACGCGCTCGACGACGTGCTGGCGGCGCTCGATGCGGCCGAAGTGCCGTGCGGCCGCATCTACACCGCGGCCGACATC
>CAXTPX010000080.1:0-8867 GCA_964246005.1 uncultured Burkholderiaceae bacterium
TCCGGTCGCCGGGCTGCCGACCTACGCGGCGCAGTCGTTCTACGTCGGCGCCCCGGTCCTCGCGTCCGTCACCTTCGCCGCGGACTTCTGAGCCGAATCGCCATGAACCTGAACATCCTTCACGACGTCACTTTCTACGCGCTGTACGTGGCGTTGGCGTTGGCCGTCTTCGTGGCGATCGAACGGCTGATCTTCTTCGCCAACACCTCGAGGCGCACCCGCGAACTCGAGGACGCGGTGGAGCACGGGGCGACACCGCCGGCGACGCTGCTGAACGCGGAGAACGTCCCGGCGCGCGGCGCGAAGCACATGCTGGAACGACTCCCGACCGTCAAGTCGCGCCACGACCTCGAGGATCTTTCCGAAGAGGTCTTCATCGACGCACGGGGCGCCTTCACGCGCCATTTGTGGATTCTCGACACGATCGTCACCGCGTCGCCGCTGCTCGGGTTGCTCGGGACGATCCTCGGGATCATCGATACCTTCACGGCACTGGCGCGATCGGGCATTTCCGATCCGTCGGGCGTGTCGGCCGGCATCGGCACCGCGCTGTTCGCAACGGCGCTCGGCATCTCGGTCGCGCTGTTCGGGCTGCTGTTCTTCAACAGCTTCCAGGAGCGGATCGATCGCCTGTCGGATCAGATGAAGGTGCTGATCCTCAGGCTGTCGGCGTTGAAGCCGCTCGACGTGCGCTGAGGCGCCTCGCTTCGAAAGGGCCGCGATCGCGGCCCTTTCTTCATGCGTCCCTTCGGTACTCGCCGTGGGCGAGGTTCTCGAACTTCGTGAACTGCCCGTGGAACGCGAGTCGCACGCGACCGATCGGACCGTTCCGCTGCTTGCTGATGATGATCTCGGCCACGCCTTTGTCCTGCGAGTCCGGGTTGTAGACCTCGTCGCGATAGATGAACAGGATCACGTCCGCATCCTGCTCGATGGCGCCCGACTCGCGCAGGTCGCTCATGATCGGCCGCTTGTCGGGCCGCTGCTCGAGGCTCCGGTTGAGCTGCGACAACGCGATTACCGGACACTGCAGTTCCTTGGCGAGCGCCTTCAGCGACCGCGAGATCTCGGAGATCTCCGTCGCACGGTTCTCCCCGTTCGAGCTCGCGGCCATCAACTGGATGTAGTCGATGATGATCAGCCCGAGCTTGCCGCACTGCTTCGAGAGCCGCCGCGCCCGCGAACGCAGTTCGAGCGAATTCAACGCCGGCGTCTCGTCGATGAAGAGCTGTGCGTCCTGCATCTTCGCGATCGCATGCGTGAGGCGCGGCCAGTCATCGTCCCCGAGCTGACCGGTGCGAACCTTGTGCTGGTCGAGACGACCGACGGAGCCCAGCATCCGCATCGCGAGCTGCGAGCCCCCCATTTCCATCGAGAACACGGCGACCGGGAGGCCCTGGTCGATCGCGACGTGCTCGCCGATGTTGAGCGAGAACGCGGTCTTGCCCATCGACGGCCGTCCGGCGACGATGATCAGGTCGCCCGGTTGCAGGCCGGAGGTCTTGCCGTCGAGGTCGGCGAAGCCGGTCGGCACGCCGGTGATGTCGCTGGGATTGTCGCGGTGGTAGAGCTCGTCGATGCGCTCGACGACCTTCGCGAGGAGCGGCTGCAGCTCGACGAAGCCCTGCGAGCCGCGTTGTCCCTCTTCGGCGATCGCGAAGATCTTGGACTCCGCCTCGTCGAGGATCTGGTCGGTCTCGCGACCGTTCGGGCTGAACGCCGACTCCGCGATCTCGTCGCTGACCGACACGAGCCGCCGCATGACCGAACGACCGCGCACGATCTCGGCGTAGCGGCGAATGTTCGCCGCCGACGGCGTGTTCTGCGCGAGCGCGTTCAGGTACACGAGACCACCGACTTCGTCGGCCTTGGCCGAAGATTTCAGCGCGTCGTACACCGTGATCACGTCGGCTGGGCGCCCCTGGTCGATCAGCCGCGCGATGTGTTGATAGATGAGGTGGTGATCGTGTCGATAGAAGTCGTCGCCGCGCAGATGATCGGAGATCTTGTCCCAGGCCGCGTTGTCGAGCAGCAGGCCGCCGAGGACCGACTGCTCGGCCTCGATCGAGTGAGGGGGAACGCGCAGCGCGTCGAGCTGGCGATCGCCCGACGAGCCGGCATCCGATGGGGCGCCGCGCTCGGCGGACCGCTCGGCCCGCAACGGAATGGGAGAGTTCATCGAGCTCCGGCAGAAGGGTACGAACGCGGGACGGCGACCCTGCGCGATCGAGGATCAGCCGTCGTGGAGGAGACGGCCACTATAGGGCACGGCCACCCGCACGGCTGTGCAGAACCCTGTGCAAAAGCCTGTGGGTCGTCGGTGGAAGGCGGTGGAAAACAGGCGCCCCGCTATCGCTTCGCCAATGCAAGAAGCCGGGCAAGCCCGGCTTCTCTCGCAAGACGGGTCCAGGACCGGTCAGGCCTGCTCGCCGACCACCGCGACGGCGATCTCCGAGACGACGTCGGTGTGCAGCGCGACCGATACCGCATGCTCGCCGACCGTCTTCAGCGGGCCGGTCGGCAGGCGCACCTGCATCTTCTCGACCTTGAAGCCCTGCTTGACGAGCGCTTCGGCGATGTCGGCGTTGGTGACCGAGCCGAACAGGCGACCGTCGACGCCCGACTTCGCGGTGATCCGCAAGGTCAGGCCGGTCAGCTTCTCGCCGACGCCTTGCGCCGCGACCAGCTTGTCGGCCGCAGCCTTTTCCAGGTCGGCGCGCTTGCTCGCGAACTCGGCGATGTTGGCTTCGGTCGCACGCCGCGCCATGCGTTGCGGGATCAGGAAGTTGCGGGCGAAGCCGTCCTTGACGCGGACGACGTCCCCGAGACCGCCGAGGTTGTTGACCTTCTCGAGAAGGATGATCTGCATGATGACGTCCTCTCTCTAGTTGTGAAGGTCGGTATACGGCAGCAGCGCGAGGAAACGCGCGCGCATGATGGCGCCGCCGAGTTGCCGCTGGTAGTGCGCCTTCGTGCCGGTCAGACGAGCCGGCATGATCTTGCCGTTCTCCTGCACGAAGTCCTTCAGCAATTCGACGTCCTTGTAGTCGATCTGCTCGACCTTGGCCGCGGTGAAGCGGCAGAAGCGCTTGCGCTTGAACAGCGGGTTCTGCTGTTGACGCTTCTTCAGATCCTTGCCCTTGCCCTTGCCTTTGCCGAAGCGACGTGGTGATGGCATTTCTGTTCCTTTGGTGTGTCCGCGCTACAGCGAAGACTCGACTGCGCGCGACGTTAATCCGAATGTGGTTCGAATGCGGTGATGTGAAAGACGGTGCGTTTGCTCTTCCGGCTGCGGTTCGCGACGAACCCGGTGAAGCGGTAGGTTTCGTCGAGCCGACTTCCCGCCAACCGCTGCGCCACGCTCTCGAACGCCAGAGCGGGCGCTTCGAGCTGCACCTGCCGCAGCTGACCTGCTTCGTCGATCTCGGACACGTGATGCAGTACGCAGTCGATCAGCGGCATGCCCGAAGGCGTGTACCGCATCACATCGCGCTGGATCAGCGTCGCCGTGAGCTCGAAGTGGTTGGCCGTACGAATGGCAGCGGTGGACGGCGTCGAGAACGTTCGCGCGCTCAGGCAGCCGGTGCTTCGGCTGCAGCAGGCGCGGGCGCAGCAGCCGATGCCGGCCGACGATCCTCACGACCGCCGTCACGCGACGACCCTTCCTTCGTGCCTTCTTTCGCGCCTTCCTTCATCATCGGCGACGGCGCGGTTTCGGCGCGCTTGGTCGTGACGATCAGGTGGCGGATCACCGCATCGTTGAACTTGAAGCCGTGCTCGAGCTCTTCGAGCGTGGCGCGATCGACCTCGATGTTCAGGCAGATGTAGTGCGCCTTGGCGATCTTGTCGATCGGGTACGCGAGCTGACGGCGCCCCCAATCCTCGACGCGATGAATCTTTCCGGCCTTGCCGGTCACCAATCCCTTGTAGCGCGTGAGCATCGCAGGAACCTGCTCGCTCTGATCGGGATGGATGATCAATACGATCTCGTAATGACGCATGAACTCTCCTTGTGGACGTTGATGGCCGCCCGCGATGCGTGCGCGGTGCGGCAAGGAAAAAAGCGAAGCCTGCGATGATAGCGGGCTTGCAGCACGCCGGTCAAGCCGGTTCTTTTCGAATCAGGGATTTACGTCATTCCCGCGCGCTGTACCGGCCGCTCATGCCGCGAGCGCTTCGGCAGTGCTCGACGCGACGGATGACGGTCCAATGGTGCGCTTGCTCCGCATGACGCCGGAGAGCACCGCCTTCATCGATGCGTGAACGATGTTCGCATCGATGCCCACGCCGAACAGCGCATCGCCGCCGTCGACCCGCACTTCGAGATATGCGGCCGCGCGCGCCTGCGCTCCGCCGCCTACCGCATGCTCGTGATAGTCGAGCACTTCGATCCGGCGACCGGTGACGGCGAAGAGGCCTGCGACGAACGCATCGAGCGGTCCGTTGCCGCCGCCGTCGACCGACAGCCGTCCGCCCGCATCGACGACGTCGGCCCGCACGCTGACGCGACCGTTGCCGTCGTCCGCGATGCTCGCCTGCTCGATGCGTGCGCCGCCGGCGCCGAGCCCGTACTCGTTCTCGAAGATGTCCCAGATCTGGGCGGCCGACAGTTCCTTCCCCGCATCGTCCATCACGGCCTGGACCACGCGGCTGAACTCGATCTGCAGGCGTCGTGGAAGCTCGAGGTGGTACGCAGTCTCGAGCAGGTACGAGATGCCACCCTTGCCCGACTGGCTGTTGACGCGGATCACGGCCTCGTAGCTTCGACCGAGGTCCTTCGGATCGATCGGCAGGTACGGCATGTCCCAGATGTCGCCGTCGCGGCGCGCGGCGAGCGCCTTCTTGATCGCGTCCTGGTGCGAGCCGGAGAACGACGTGTAGACCAGGTCACCGACGTACGGGTGGCGCGGATGGACCGGCAACTGGTTGCAGTGCTCGACGACGCGGCGGATCTCGTCGATCTGCGAGAAGTCGAGGTTCGGCACCACGCCTTGCGTGTACAGGTTCAGCGCGAGGTTGACGATGTCGACGTTGCCGGTCCGCTCGCCGTTGCCGAAGAGACAGCCCTCCATCCGGTCGGCGCCGGCCATCAACGCGAACTCGGCGGCGGCCGTGCCGGTGCCGCGGTCGTTGTGCGGATGGATCGACAGCACGATCGCATCGCGGCGTTCGAGGTGTCGATGCATCCACTCGATCATGTCGGCGAAGATGTTCGCGGTGCTGTGCTCGACCGTCGACGGCAGGTTGACGATCAGTTTCCGCGTCGGCGTCGCGCCCCACGCGTCGCTGACCGCGTCGACGATGCGCTTGCTGAAGGCGAGCTCGGTGCCGGAAAACATCTCGGGTGAATACTCGAGCGTCCAGTGCGTCCCCGGCCGGGCGTCGGTCATCGAGCGGATCGATCGCGTGTGCGTGACGGCGAGGTCCACGACACCGTCCTCGTCGAGGCCGAGCACCACGCGTCGCATCACCGGCGCCGTCGCGTTGTACAGGTGCACGATCGCACGCGGGATACCTTCGACCGATTCGATCGTCCGCGCGATCAGCGCCTCGCGCGCCTGCGTCAGCACCTGGATCGTGACGTCGTCGGGAATGTGGTCCCGTTCGATCAGCATCCGCACGAAGTCGAAGTCGGCTTGCGACGCCGACGGAAAGCCGACCTCGATCTCCTTGAAGCCGATGCCGACCAGCGTCTGGAACATCCGCAGCTTGCGGTCCGGATCCATCGGCTCGATCAGCGCCTGGTTGCCGTCGCGCAGGTCGGTCGACAGCCAGATCGGTGCCTTCGTCAGCACGGCATCGGGCCAGGTGCGGTCGGTGAGGCGGACAGGCGGAAACGCGCGGTACTTCGCGGAGGGGTTGGTCAACATGATCTTTCCTTTCGATCGGGCTTCGATGCCCATCGGCACGACGGATATCGACGAGACAAACAAAACGGCCCGGTGCGTGAGCAGTCGGGCCGTGGTTGCAAAAGCGACAGACGTGAACGCTCAGCGGGCCCGGGTGGCTCCAATGGGTAGCAGTAGCGTTGCTGAACGAGTGGTCATGGGATGCGAATCTAACACGTCGATCCTCGATGTCCAGAACTGTTTTACAGGTCGCCGCGAAGGTGTCACTCGCCGACGCGCGACGCGGCGGGGTTGCGTCCACGCCGGATGCGGTGCCAGATCCACAACAGGTGTCCCGACAGACCGTACGCGACGAACATCGCGAACAGCCACTTCGGTGGATCGCTCGACACCGCCACGAACACGAGCATGATCAGGACCACGACGATGAACGGCACGCTCTTGCGATAGTCGACCGCCTTGCCGCTGAAGAATGGCGAGTTGCTGACCATCGACAATCCGGCGTAGACCGTGACGATCCACGAGGGCCAGGCCAGGTCGCTGCCGACGTAGCGCAGGTCCTCGAACACCCACACGAAGCCGGCGACGAGCGCGGCGGACGCGGGGCTCGGCAGCCCCTGGAAGAAGCGCTTGTCGACGACCGCGATGTTGGTGTTGAAGCGTGCCAGCCGCAACGCCGCGCCGGCCACGTAGACGAAGGCCGCGACCCAGCCCCACTTGCCAAGGCCGCGCAAGGACCACTCGTAGATGACGAGCGCCGGCGCGGCGCCGAACGAGACCATGTCGGCGAGGCTGTCGTACTCCGCGCCGAAGTCGCTCTGCGTCCCCGTCATGCGTGCGACGCGACCGTCGAGGCTGTCGAGCACCATCGAGCAGAAGATCGCGATCGCCGCCGTGTCGAAGCGCAGGTTCATCGCCTGCACGATCGCGAAGAAGCCGCTGAAGAGCGCGGCGGTCGTGAACGCGTTCGGCAGCAGGTAGATGCCGGGGTGCGGGCGAGGCGGTGCGTCGCCGAGCGGGTCGGACGCCTGGTCGCGAAGCGACGATGATCTGCGCGACCGCAATTGCGATCGCCAAGTGCGCCGCCCGCCCATGTCCCCGGCCTTGACCCTGCGCCTCGCGAACCGGGCCACTACCGGCCTTCCTCGTCGGCCTTCCTGCCTTCCTGATCGACCGCCTTCTGCATCGTCTTGCCGACGTCCTTCGCGCGCTCCATCGCGTCGCGTTGCGTCTTCAGAAGGTCGGGCGGCGGTTCGCTGCGCTTGCAGCCGGCCGCCGTCACCGTGAGCAGCACCGCGACCGGCAGGACGCGGACAAGACGCAAAGGGCGGCGGGAGCTCATTGCGATCGAGAATAGCATCGGCCGCGACCGACCCGGTGCGCCAGGCAGCGTCAGTTGCGCGTCTGGTCGACCATCTTGTTGCGGCGGATCCACGGCATCATCTCGCGCAGCTTGCCGCCGACCTGCTCGATCGGGTGCTCGGCCATCAGGCGTCGCTTCGACAACAGCGTGGGCGCGCCGGCCCGGCTTTCGAGGATGAAGCTCTTGGCATACTCGCCGGTCTGGATGTCCTTCAGGCACTGGCGCATCGCGGCCTTCGTTTCCGCGGTCACCATCTTCGGGCCGCTGACGTACTCGCCGTACTCGGCGTTGTTCGAGATGCCGTAGTTCATGTTCGCGATGCCGCCCTCGTAGATCAGGTCGACGATCAGCTTCAGTTCGTGCAGGCATTCGAAATAGGCCATCTCCGGCGCGTAGCCCGCTTCGACGAGCGTCTCGAAGCCGGCCTTGATCAGCTCGACCGTACCGCCGCACAACACGGCCTGCTCGCCGAACAGGTCGGTCTCGGTCTCCTCGCGGAAGTTGGTCTCGATCACCCCGGCACGACCGCCGCCGATCGCGGCCGCGTACGACAACGCGATGTCGCGCGCCTGCCCGGACGTGTCCTGGTGCACGGCGATCAGCATCGGCACGCCGCCGCCCTGCGTGTAGGTCGCGCGCACCGTGTGGCCAGGCGCCTTCGGCGCGACCATCACGACGTCGAGGTCGGCGCGCGGCATCACCTGGCCGTAGTGGACGTTGAAACCGTGCGCGAACGCGAGCGCCGCACCTTCCTTGATGTTCGGCTCGATGTCCTCGCGATAGACCTGGCCGATGTGCTCGTCGGGCAGCAGCATCATCACGAAGTCGGCGCCTGCGACAGCGTCCTTCACGTCCGCGACGACCAGCCCTGCCTTCGCGACCGTGTCCCAGCTCACCCCGCCACGGCGCAACCCGACGACGACGTCGCCGCCGGAGTCCTTCAGGTTCTGCGCATGCGCGTGACCCTGCGAGCCGTAACCGATGATCGCGACCTTCTTGCCCTTGATGAGCGAGAGGTCGGCGTCCTTGTCGTAATAGACGTTCATGACATTCCTTGGTCGTTGATTCGTCAACCGTTGCGGTTGGGACGATTGCTGCTCACAGCTTCAGGATGCGTTCGCCGCGTCCGATCCCCGAAGCGCCGGTCCTCACCGTCTCGAGGATCGCCGTGCGGTCGATCGCCTCGATGAACGCGTCGAGCTTCGTGGCCGCGCCGGTCAGCTCGATCGTGTAGCTCTTCTCGGTCACGTCGATGATGCGGCCGCGAAAGATGTCCGACGTGCGCTTCAGCTCTTCGCGTTCCTTGCCGACCGCCCTCACCTTCATCAGCATCAGCTCGCGCTCGATGTGCTGGCCGTCGGTGAGATCGACGACCTTCACGACCTCGATCAGCCGGTTGAGGTGCTTCGTGATCTGCTCGATCACGTCGTCGGACCCGGCCGTCACGATCGTCATGCGCGACAGCGTGGCGTCCTCGGTCGGGGCGACCGTCAGCGTCTCGATGTTGTAGCCACGCGCCGAGAAGAGCCCGACGACGCGCGACAGCGCGCCCGCCTCGTTCTCGACGAGGACCGAGATGATGTGCCGCTTGCCGGGCGCCGTCACAGGTCCTCCGAACCGAGCAGCATCTCGGTCAGACCCTTGCCGGTCTTGAC
>CAXTPX010000081.1:0-8823 GCA_964246005.1 uncultured Burkholderiaceae bacterium
ATCGACCTCCTGCACGAGGCGCATGCCCCACGACAGCGTGCTGCCGACGAGCACCGTCCCGGCGTCGGCAGCGGCACGCGTGGTCTCGTACGCTTCCGGCAGACGGGCCAGCAGTTCGTCGAGGATGAAGCGCGCGCCGCTGCTCGGCCGCCACAGTTCGGGCCGCTGCAGCAGTCGTTCGTAGTCACCGGGCGCACCCATCGGGACGAAGCCGACGCCGGCCCGGCCGATGCGTTCCTCGAAGTAGGGCGACGCGATCATCCGCACGACATGCCCGCGTGCGATCAGCGCCTGCGAGATCGTGATGAACGGATGCACGTCGCCGGCGCTGCCGAGCGCGCTGATGAGGAAGCGGGCCATGGGTCGTCGTGAGAGCCGACGGGAGTGCCGGCCCCGCACCGTAAACCATGCGGCACTGGAACCTCGATCGCGGTGACTTCCCTGTCGTGACGTTGAAGCGATCGGACGCCATTCTCGCGACGCCAGCGCCTGATCGACGGCCAGCAAGGGATACCAGGAGGAGTGACGAGAAGCCCCGTGGCACCCGATTCCGAAGGATGACCAGACGGATCAGAAGACGTGCAGGAAGGCCCAGAACAACGTGCCCGACAGCACGATCGCCGCGGGCAACGTCAGGACCCATGCGAGCAGGAGGTTGCGGACCGTCGCCCATTGCAGGCCCGCGCCGCTCGCCGCCATCGTGCCGGCCACGCCCGACGACAGCACGTGCGTGGTGGAGACCGGCAGGCCGTACAGGTCGGCCGCCGCGATCGTGGCCGCTGCAACCAGTTCGGCCGCGGCCCCCTGCCCGTAGGTCAGGTGCGTCTTGCCGATCTTCTCGCCGACCGTGACCACGATGCGCTTCCAGCCGACCATCGTGCCGAGCCCGAGTGCGATCGCGACGACGACCTTGACCCACGTCGGGATGTACTTGGTCGCCTCGTCGAGCTTGCTGCGATAGGTCTTCAGCGCCGTCTTCTGATCGGCCGAGACGACGAACGCCTGCTCCTTCTCGAGGACGCGGAGGCTCTCCGACACCATGTACATGTCGTTGCGGACGTTCTTGGTCTCGCCCGCCGGCATGTCGCGGATCGTGCCTGCCTGATCAAGGCGACCCTCGAGGTCGCGCGTCAGGACCGCGATCGCGGACGGCAGCGCGGGCGCGTACTGCTTGTTCCCCAGGTAGCTTCCGACCGCCGCCCGCGACGCCGGCACCGACGGTCGAGTCGCACCCGCGCCATCGACCCGATCGAGCGCCTGCGCCGCCTGCTCGAAAACCGCCTTGTAGACGCCGACGTCGCTGTCGGGCAGCGCGCGGTTGAGCGCATACGCCGCGGGCACGGTCCCGATCAGGATCAGCATGATCAGCCCCATACCCTTCTGGCCGTCGTTCGATCCGTGCGCGAAGCTCACGCCGCTGCAGGTGAAGATCAGCAGCCCGCGAATCCATAGCGGCGGTGGCGCGTTGCTCTCGGGCTCCGCGTAGAGCTCCGGCCTCTTCACGAGCGCCTTCATCAGCAACAGCAGAATCGCCGATGCGCCGAAGCCGATCAGCGGCGACAGCAGAAGGGAGTAACCGATCTTGGTCGCCTGCGACCAGTCGACGCCGCTCGTGCCGCTCGTCACCGCGAGGATCTGGTTGGCGAGGCCGACCCCGATGACCGATCCGATCAGCGTGTGCGAACTCGACGCCGGCAGGCCGAGCGCCCAGGTCCCGAGGTTCCACAGGATGGCTGCGATCAGCAGCGCGAACACCATCGCGAAGCCGGCGCCCGAGCCCACCTGCAGGATCAGTTCGACCGGCAACAGCGTGATGATGCTGTACGCGACCGCGCCGCTCGACGTCAGCACGCCGAGGAAATTGAACACGCCGGACCAGACGACCGCGAAGGTCGGCGGCAGCGAGTGCGTGTAGATCACGGTGGCGACCGCGTTGGCCGTGTCGTGGAACCCGTTGACGAATTCGAAACCGAGCGCGATGACCAGCGCCGTCCCGAGCAGGACCCACGGCCACAGCGCGTGCGACGGCTCTGCACTGTCGGTCACGTCGTGATGCAGGCTGTACCCCGCGTAACCGAGGCAGAGCAGGATGCCGACCACGACGATGCCCAGGGTCGCCTGGCTTCTGTGGCCGCTGACGAGGCTGCGTGCGTCCGCGTTCGCCGGGTTGGCGGCAGGCGCGGTGCGCGACGGCGCGTCGAAGGTGATGTCGGCCATGGGTGGGTCCTGCGGTGACGAACGATCGCGGAGTGTAGGAAGGTCTCGCGACAATCTCGTGACGGATCCGGGTCGGGCGCGTGCTCGCGTGTAGCATCGCGCCGCGCCGACCGTTGCCTCGGTCGCGCCACACCGACGGCGATCCCGAATCCGGCCATGACCGAGAAGCAGAAAAGCACATCCACGACGCTCAGGATCATCGCGATCTTCAAGCTGCTGCAGGGCCTGCTGCTGGTCGTCACCGGCCTCGGCGCGCTCGGCCTGCTGAATCCGGATTGGCAACAGTCGCTCGTCGATTGGCTCGACGCGCTGTCCTTGCGCGAAGGGCGGCGGCTCACCTCGGAATTCGCGGGTCGTGCGGTGGACGCGCTCGGAGCCGCCTCGCTCGAACGGCTCGTGCTGGTCGCGATCGGATGCTTCGTCTACGGCGGCGTCTTCGTGATCGAATCGATCGGCCTGTGGCTCGGCAAGCGATGGGCCGAGTACTTGACGACGATCGTGACCGCATCGTTGCTGCCGTTCGAACTCTACGAGTTGATGGAGAAGGTGTCGGCGCCGAGACTCGCGACGCTCGTCGTCAACCTGCTGGTCCTCGGTTACCTGATCTGGAAGCTCGTTTCGCAACGACCCGGACGCGAGGGCGGCGAATCGCGCGTCGGCACGCCATCGCCCTGAACGTCGGCACGCGTGCCGTGGCCTCGCCTCAGCGCTTCGCCGGGGCCGACTGACCCCGTTCCTTCCGTCCCCCGGCCGTGCCCGCGCCGGGCCCGCGGGGATCACGGTAGCCGGGCGCCAGCACCGCATTGCTCGCGCCGTAGAGCACGAGCGGATCGCGCAGCCACAGCATGTGGTCCGGCCCGCGAAGGCCATGGTCGGGCGAGCAGTCCACGTTCCAGCGCCGCAGCATGTAGCCGACGTTCGCTGCACGCACCCGCACCCGCAGCACGCCATCGGGCATGTCGTGGTCCATCCGGACGATCGCGGGATCCGGATAGTCGGGATGCGGCACGAGTTCGAGTTCGACCAGCCGATTCCACTGCACGTCGTGCTCGACCGTTTCCTCGAGTCCGACCGGATCGCCTTCCAGCAGCACGACGTCGCTCATCCGCGTGAAGACGAAGTCGCGGAACTCGCTCGACTTGCGGTCGTACGCGCGCACATGCCAGCGCATGCCGGTGTCGACGAGCGCGATCGGCACGATCTCGCGCTGGCTCGCACCGCTCGACGTCGAGTGATAGCGCAGGCGCACGGCGCGGCCGCGGTGGATGGCGCGCGTGACCGGTGCGAGGATCGCCATCGCCGGGACGTTCAGCGATAGCGGGAACTCGCAGCGCACCAGCGGACCCGCGGCCGCCCCGAAGCCTTCGCCGAAGCCCTGGGACAACGCGGTCAGCACGCGTTCCGGCACGTGCTCGAAAACCGGGTGGAAGACGTCGCTCGGGCGATAGACCTTGTCGGACGGATCGAGGACGAGGTTGCGCGGCGCGATCTCGCGATACATCGCGATATCGCGCGTCGCGCCTGCGGGCCCGGTCCCGAAGCGATCGGAAACGTCGAGTCGCCGCAGTTCACCCAGGAACCACAGACGGAAGTCGATGTGAGCGAGCCGCTCGGCCTGCGTGCGGGTCAGCCCTTCGACGAGTTCGGTGCGATGCCGTGCGCGATTGACCATCCGCGCATCATAGAGACTTTCGAACCACCTCATCTTTCGATGGTCTTGTGCTGATCAAAATGATCATCTAACATGATCGCTCCGCCACCCGCTTCGAGGAGCTTCGCATGTCCGATCTCGTCCTGATGTTCCTGCTCTCCCGGCCGCACCGGGTGACCCTCGCCGGACGCGTGCTGTACCGGTTCGCAGCGTTCCAGGTCCTCGCCGGCGTCATCGCCCAGCTACTCACCACGACGCTGCGCTCGACCCAGCCGCACGGCAACTACCGGTTGATCGCCGACGTCCTGCCCAACCTGCCGACCTGGTGGATCCCCGAGTCGGTCCTCGGAACGATCGCGGTCACGACCGTTGCGGCGATCGGCCTGGCGATCGCCTACGGTGGCCGGCAGTTCGAACGACAGATGGCCTGACCGGTTCGCAGGAGCGATCTTGCGCACGGCGGGCAGACGCCCTATCGTGCTCGGCTGGCGTCCCAACCCGATCGACGCCGCTCCCAAGCAGGAACATGAACGATCACGACGATGCGCGTGCACCGACGAGGCCGCGTCAAGGCCCGGTGCTGCGGTGCCTGCGACCAGCGTTCGTGGCAGCGGCGATCGCGCTGCCGCTGCTGGCGCAGGCCGGCTGCCTGATCGAGACGGTCGAGATGCCCGTGACGATCGCGGGCGGCCGCGCGATCGCGACGGTCGGGATCAACGGGACGCCGGTGCCGTTGACGGTCGACAGCGGCGCATCGTTGAGCATGCTGACGGACGCCGCCGCGGCGCAGCTGAAGCTGCCGCTCAAGCGCAATCCCTACCTGCGTGCGGAGGGCATCACCGGCCGGATCGACACGCACACCACGACAGTCGACAAGCTGCGACTCTTCAAGGGCGACATCGGGCACGCCGAGTTCGTCGTCGGCGGCAACGAACCGGGCGCCGGCACGATGGGCTTGATGGGCCGCAACATCCTCGGGCTCGCGGACACCGAGTACGACCTCGCGCACGGCGTCATCCGGATCGTTTATCCCAACGACGACTGCGCCAGGTCGAGCATGGCCTACTGGGCCGGCGCCACGCCGGTCACCGAGGTCGAGCTGATCGACGACTACAACAGCAAGGTGCCGGCGATTCGCGCGAACGTGAAGCTCAACGGCAACGAATTCCTCGCGCTGTTCGACACCGGTGCCCACACCGTGGTCTCGGCGAAGGCGGCGAAGCGCGCCGGCGTGGCGGAGTCCGATCTGAAGGAAGCCGGGACGATGTACGGCGCGGGGCGCGGGACCGCCAAGCTCTGGATCGCCCCGTTCCCGAAGTTCGAACTCGGCGGTGAGGCCATTTCGAACAACCGCCTGCGCGTGGGCGACTTCGACCTGCCGGACGCCGACCTGCTGCTCGGCATCGACTTTTTCCTGTCGCATCGCATCTACGTGTCGAAGCAGCAGTCGCGACTGTTCGTCACGTACAACGGCGGTCCGGTGTTCGCATTGAACCGGACCGACACCGCAGCGGCCGAAGCCATTCCCACCACGGACACCGCCACCGCCGCGACCGCCGACCAGCTGGCCCGCCGCGCGGCTTCGTCGGCCGCCCGTCGCGATTTCGAAGGCGCACTCGCCGACCTGGACAGGGCCTGCGAACTCGAGCCGACGAAGTCTGCGTGGTTCGCACAGCGGGGAGCGTTGCAGGCGGCCCTCAAGCGTCCGGCGAGGGCACGCGAGGACTTCGACCGGGCACTGACGCTCGACCCGACGCAGGTCGACGCGCTGTTCGGCCGCGCGGTTCTGCGGTTCAACGCGAAGGATCGCGACGGCGCGAAGGTCGACCTCGACGCGCTGGACCACGCGCTCGCGCCCCAGGCCCAGATGCGTCTCGCGATGTCGCAGCTCTACCTCGGCCTCGAGGAGCCGGCGAAGACGATCGCCCAGTTGAACCAGTGGCTCCCCGCCCACCCGCACGAGATCGGGCGGGAGGTCGCCCTCAACCGCCGTTGCTGGGCGCGCGCGACGTTGGGCGTGGAACTCGAGCAGGCCCTGAGCGATTGCGACGACGCCATCGACGCCGACACGAAGAACGCCAGTTATCTCGACAGTCGTGGATGGGTCTACCTGCGCCTCGGCAAGTTCGACAACGCGGTGTCCGACTTCGACCACAGCATCGAATATCGGCCTGCGAATGCCTGGTCGCTCTACGGTCGGGGCCTCGCGAGAACGCGCCTCGGTGACGTGGCCCGGGGCGAGGCCGACCTGGTGGAAGCGCGCAAGGTGCTGGCCGACATCGACGGCAAGATCGCGAGCGTCGGGCTGATGACGGGGCTTGCACCGAGGCCTTGAGCCGGCCGGCCGCGATTCGACTGCGCCACCCACGGCTCGCAACGACTCTCTTCGCCTCGGTTGGCAAACGTACCGACGCGCGCGCCGGTCCGCTGCAGACTGACGCACAGGCCCGTGCTGGGTGACCGGTTACGCTTTCGAAATGGAACAAGCCCTCGAATCCCGTCCAACGCCTTCGATGAGCGGATGGTGCCGCGCCGAACTGGTGGCACTGCTGGCGACGATCCCCGCGTTCTACCTCGCGCTGCTGTCCAGCCTCCGCGTCGTCGAGGCGGGGCTCTACCTGGTCGCGTTCGTCGCGAGCGCGTTGGTCGTGGTCGTCGAAGCGACGATGAAAGCGCCGGGATCGAAGCGCCCGTTCCGACTGGCGCGACTCCGGATCGGCCTGCCGCTGGTGATCGGCCTCCTGCTCTCGGCGTTCCTTCCCGCGAGCGGCGAGATGGGCGTGCTGGTGATCCGCCTCGCGACCGCCCTCCTGGTCGTTCTTCGCCTCGGCGAATCGATCCGCCCCTGGTTCTGGCGCGACGAATTGCCGAAGTTCCTGACCCTGGCGGTGCTCGTCCTCGTCCTGTGCGGCGTCGGCTTCTGGTGGCTCGAGCCGCGCGCGCAGACGTTCGGCGACGGATTCTGGCTCGCGTTCACGACCGCGGCGACCGTCGGGTACGGCGACATCGTCCCGAGCACCCCGGCCTCGAAGATCTTCGCGGTGTTCGTGGTGTTGATGGGCGCCGCGGTCGCTTCGCTCGTCACGGCGGCGATCGCCGCGACGTGGGTGCAGGCCGAGGAGCGGCGGATCGAGAGGGAAATCCTGCAGGACGTGCACCGCCAGTTGCACGCGATGCGGACGGAGCTCGAGGCGATGCGGCGTGACCTCGGCCTCTGCCGCGGTCCGGCATAAGGAACATCGGGAAGAACTTTGCTCGCCGTCTACATCACGCACGCGGACTGCGCGCTTCACGAGATGGGCGCGGACCATCCCGAGTGTCCCGAACGGCTCGGCGCCATCCACGACCATCTGCTCGCCAAGGGCCTGCTCGACTACATGCACTCGCGCACCGCGCCGCTCGCGACCATCGACCAGCTCGTGCGGGCGCATTCTTCGTCCTACGTGCACGACCTGATCGCCGCGTCTCCGACCGAAGGCTACCGACCGGTCGATCCGGACACCAGCATGAATCCCTTCACGGTGACGGCGGCCTTGCGCGCGGCGGGCGCCGCGATCCTCGCGACCGACATGGTGCTGGGCGAAGCGGCATCGGCCGCGTTCTGCTCGATCCGCCCACCGGGTCACCATGCCGAGCGCGAGGCCGCGATGGGATTCTGCTTCTTCAACAATGTCGCGGTCGGCATCCGCCATGCGCTCGACGTCCATGGCCTCGAACGTGTCGCACTGGTGGACTTCGACGTGCATCACGGCAACGGCAGCGAAGACATCTTCCTCGGCGATCATCGCGTGTTGATGTGCTCCCCGTTCGAGAAGGACCTGTATCCGTTCTCGGGCGACGACGACCAGGACCCGAACATGATCAACGTCGCACTGGCCGCCCGCTCCGGCGGCGAGCGGTTTCGCGAGGCCGTGACGCGTCGCTGGATCCCGGCGCTCGACGCCTTCCGACCGCAGATGATCTACGTGTCCGCCGGCTTCGACGGCCACCGCGAGGACGACATGGGCAACCTGGGTCTGGTCGAGGCGGACTACGAATGGGTCACGCAGCAGATCGTGCAGGTCGCACAGCGCCATTGCAGCGGACGCGTGGTCTCCTGCCTCGAAGGCGGATACGCCCTGAGCGCGCTCGGCCGCAGTGCCGCTGCGCACGTCAAGGTCCTGATCGGCGCCGATTGAAATGATGGACGCGCACTATCTGACGCCGCTGTTCGCGCCCGCGTCCGTGGTGGTCTTCGCGGAGCAAGCCGGAGAGGGCGAAAGCGGGAGCGCGACGTCGCGGGCGCTGCAAGCCGCGCTTCGCGCGCAGCGCTTCACCGGCACGCTCCAGTACCTCGGCATCAACACGACCGGTACGCTCGCGGACCTCGCGAAGGCACGGGCCGACCTCGCGATCATCGCCTTGCCCGCCGAGCAGATCGAAGCCGCGCTCGAGGTCGCCGGACGGATGGCGTGCCGAAGCGCGGTCGTCATCTCGAGCGGCATCTCGCCGGAGCAAGCCGCCGACCTCGCGGCGATCGCGCGACGTGAAGGCATCCACCTGCTCGGCCCGAACGGCCTCGGCTTCCAGCGACCGCTGCTGCAACTCAATGCCAGCGCCATCGGGCCGCTGGCGAGGGCGGGGTCGCTGGCGCTCGTCTCGCAGTCGGGTGCGCTGACCGCTTCGATGCTCGACTGGGCGAGCAACAACGGCGTCGGCTTCTCGTCGGTCGTCTCGCTCGGGCCCAACCCGTCGGTCGACATCGCACAGGTGCTGGACTACTTCGCGAACGATCGGCAGACGCACAGCATCATCGTCTACGTCGAAGGCATCTCGAACGCGCGCGGCTTCATGAGCGCGTTGCGATCGGCGGCGAGTGCCAAGCCCACCGTGGTCCTGAAGGCGGGCCGCGAGCCCGCCGGCCACGAGGCGGCGCTGACCCACTGCGGCGCGATCGTCGGCAGCGATGATGTGTT